>LKUH01000462.1 GCA_001412425.1 Candidatus Cloacimonas sp. SDB | reverse complement strand
CACCAGTTAAAAAAAGATAAAACCCGCAAATGCGGGTTTTATCAATATTTTGTTCGCTTACTTAACAGAGCACTTTCTGAAAACTATCCAGTAGATTGTCGCAACGAAACCAGCACCACCAACAACGTTCCCAATAGTTACAGGAATCAGGTTGTGGAAAAATCCACCCCAGGTGATAGTATTGGCGGGATCAACAAACATTCCAATCGGAATGAAATACATATTGGCAATACTATGCTCAAATCCCGAAGCAACAAAGGCCATAATCGGAAAGAATATTCCGAATATCTTACCTATCACATCCTGAGAAGCAAGAGCAAGCCAGACTGCCAGGCAGACCAGCCAGTTACACAAGATAGCACGGAAGAAAGCAGGCCAGAAATCAAGATTGACTTTAGCCTGAGCAATAGCTATAGCCTTATCTGCTACAGAACCACTCACAAGACCGGAAGCATACATAAACCAGGCAATCAGAATTGAACCAACAAAGTTGGCGATAAAGACGATAATCCATTTGCCCAACATCTGACTGAATTTAGCTTCACCAGCCAGTACAGACATGAACATCAGGTTGTTACCGGTGAAAAGCTCGGCTCCTGCAATAACGACCAGCATAAGTCCGACGCTGAAGACGGAACCAAATACCAGAGTTGAGATACCGGCATCAAAAGTGATCATTGCTCCCATTCTGGTAGCCAGTTGTGCTCCAAAAGCAATGAAAGCTCCAGCCAGAATCCCCAAAATAATTACATTCCAGGTATTCAATCTGCACTTGGAGACACCGACTTTGCTAATTACAGCTTCGGCAATATTTGCCGGGGCATTGAAATTTGCCATAATTACTCCTTTTTTAGTTTATTTTTTGTACCTTAGCAGCACAAACTTTATATTCGGGTATCTTTGCTACTGGATCGATAGCCGGATTGGTAAGTCGGTTCGCAGGAGATTCTTTATAGTGGAAAGGTATGTATATTACACCGGGGCTTATCTTTTTAGTAACAAAAGCAGGGGCTTTAATTTTACCTCTGCGGGTTAAAATCTCTATTTCTTCACTATTGCCTATACCCATTTTCTCAGCATCTTCCACCGAAATCATGACCATAGGACCTGCCAACCGGTTGAGACCTTCGGTTTTCCGGCTCATTGTCCCTGTATGGAAATGCTGTAATACTCTACCAGTGGTCAAGATGAGAGGATATTCTTCGTCGGGTAATTCATCAGGCTCTTTGAATTCGATCCCACTGAAAAGCCCCAACCCTCGAGCAAAATTTCCCTTATGCAGATAGGGAGTTCCCGGATGAGTTTCTGTCGGACAAGGCCATTGCAGTCCCATTCTACCGACTCTTTCCCAGGTTATTCCACCATAGGAAGGAGTTAACAGATTGATCTCTGCGGTTATATCGCTCACGGTCTTGTAATTCCATTTCCCGCCCATTTCCTGAGCCAGAAGCTGAATTATTTCCCAATCATCTTTAGCCCCAACAGGAGCATCAATAACTTTATTAAGCCTTTGAACCCGGCGTTCAGTATTGGTGAAATGACCTTCTTTCTCAGCAAAAGCAGATGCTGGTAAGACTACATCAGCCAGCTCCGCTGTTTCAGTTATAAACATATCCTGTACAATCAGGAAATCAGTTTTATTTAAAGCTTCAATAACGTGATTCTGATCCGGATCACTGAGATAAGGATTTTCGCCCATAACGTAAAGGGCTTTCACTTTCCCGTTATAGGCTTCGTCGATCATCTCTGTAACTGTAAGGCCAACTTTATTACTTAATTTTTTGCCCCAGGCTTTTTCAAATTTTTCCTGCGCTTTCTCATCTGTTACTTTCTGATAACCCGGATAAACATTAGGCAGTCCGCCCATATCACAGGCACCTTGAACATTAGACTGACCTCTGAGTGGATTTACACCGCCACCGGATTTGCCAAGATTTCCGCATAACATCTGAATATTCGCAACTGATTTAACGTTATCTGTTCCAGTAGTATGTTGAGTAATTCCCATAGCATAAAATATTGAGGCAGTTTCAGCTTTACCGAACATTTCGGCGATCTCTATAAGTTTCTCAGCAGGAATTCCACTTAATTTTTCCACATTTTCAGGTGAGTATTTATCTTTCATCACTTCTGCTTTCAGTTTGTCAAAAGCTTCAGTTCTTTTTTCCACAAATTCCTTATTATAAAGATCATTTTTAATGATGATATGCATGAGACAATTAAGAACGGCGACATCAGATCCCGGGCGTTGGGCTGCATAGATTTTGGCATAATCTGCCATCACTATCTTTTTGGGATCAATTACGATGAGTTGAGCGGTCCCCTCTCTTACAGCCTGCTTAATCCTGGCAGCAATAACAGGATGAGCAGCAGAAGTATCGGAACCGATGATCATTATAACGTCGGTATCTTTGATTCCAGCTATGTCATTAGTCATAGCTCCACTACCAAATGAAGCAGCCAGACCGGCTACTGTAGAGCTATGTCAGAGACGGGCGCAGTGGTCGACATTATTTGTCCCTATTTCACTGCGCATAAATTTCTGAAAGGCGAAATTTTCTTCGTTAGTAACTTTAGCTGACGTGAGTCCGGCGATCGCATCGGAACCAAATTCTTTTTTTATCGCTTTCAATTTTTTCCCGACATAGGGAATCACTTCAGCCCAGTCAGCTGCTCTGAATTTACCGTTTTCTTTAATTAAGGGGGTAGTGATACGATCTTGTGATGAAACAAAATCGAATCCGTATCTTCCCTTCACACAGAGCATTCCTTCATTGGTAGGAGAATCTTCAACACCTGTAACTCTGATTATTTCATTCTTTTGGCGATCTACGTGCATTTCCAGTTTACAGCCTACACCGCAGTAGGGACAGACCGTTTCAACTTTTTCCAATTCCCAGGTGCGTCCTCTACCTATCATTCTGCTATCTATGATGGCGCCCACCGGGCATAGCTGAACACATTCTCCGCACTGAACACAGGTTGATTCTCCCATGGGAAGTTCATTATCAAAAGAAATCCTGGTTTCAAAGCCACGATTAGCAAAATTCAAAACCTCATTTACAACAGTTCTGGTACAGCCTTCAACACAGCGTCCGCAGGATATACACTTCGATCTATCCACAAAGATGAATTCACTGCTATTATCTGTTTCGATCTCGGCAGGAGCCAAGTCAAAACTGGGTCTTTCAATACCAAGATAATAAGCAGCATCCTGCAATTCACAATTTCCATTCTGTTCGCAGGAAAGGCAGTCATGATGTCCGGAAGACAGGATAAGATCGACGATGATCTTTTGTGCATCTTTGACCTGTTTTGAATCTGTAACAACTTTCATGCCTTCCTCGGCAACTAAATTACAGGAAGTGAGAAGACCTCTTCTGCCTTCAACTTCCACGATACAAGCTCTACACTTTCCCGCTTTTCCGGTTTTGGGGTGGAAACAGAGATGAGGGATGTAGATATCGTTTCGTAAAGCTACCTCCAGCACTGTTTCGCCGGGTTTCAACTCAAATTCCCTGCCATTTATAAAAATTGGCATTTTTCCTCCTTTCAAATCTGAATTTATTTTTCTCATCTTATTTAACCGATTTCTGTTTCAAGTCAAGAATAAATTTCACAGTGCGAACAGCAAAAATACTGTCAAAATTGCACTTCTGATTATTTCATTCGTTGCAGAAAATCTTCCCGGAAATTTTCTATTGCACTTTTTACCGGAAGCAGCAGAGATTCTCCTAAAGCACAGAAAGACGTATCATTCATAACAGCTGCAATATGCAACATCAAATCCAGATCCTTTTCCTTACCTTCACCATTTCTAATATTATTTATTAATTTATAGAGAATTTCATTCCCATTTGAACAGGGTGAACATTTTCCGCAGGATTCATGGCGAAAGAATCTGATAACTGACCAGAGCATTTCAACAATATCAACTTCTTCGTTCATCACCAGGATGGCTCCTGAACCAAGAACAGCGGCATATTCGTTCAGACTGTTGAAATCCATTTTTACATCCAGAAGTTTTTCGGAAAGGAAAACACCGGCAGCACCACCAACCAGGGCAGCTTTGAACTTTCTGTTATTCTTCATGCCACCACCGAATTCGTTAATAATTTTTCTTAATTCGGTCCCCATATCAACTTCACACAATCCGGGCATACTCACATCACCCATTATTGTATATACCTTGGTTCCGGTACAGCCTTCCACACCAAATCCTTTAAACCATTCAGCTCCGTTTTTTATGATAGCAGGGACATTGGTGATTGTCTCGACATTGTTGACTACAGTAGGTCTCTGCCAGGCTCCTTTCACGCCGGGGAAGGGCGGTTTGGAACGTGGTGTTCCTCGATTTCCTTCCATAGATTCGATCAGCGCTGTTTCTTCACCGCAAACGTAAGCTCCGGCTCCAATTTTAATCTCAACATCCAGATCAAATCCGGATTCAAATATATTCTTACCCAGCAGTCCGTATTCTTTTGCCTGATCTATTGCTTTACGAAGCCGGCTAATACAAAGCTTATATTCTCCTCTGATATAGATATAAGCTTTAGTAGCTCCAATAGCATAGGAGGCGATCATTATGCCTTCCATCAATTTATGGGGATCACCTTCCATGATAAGTCTGTCTTTGAATGTTCCAGGTTCACCTTCATCAGCATTGATAACCAGATATTTCTGCTCCGCAGCAAGAGGTTGCGTAAAGCTCCATTTCAATCCGGCAGGAAAACCGGCTCCCCCTCTTCCTCTTAAGCCGGAAGCTTTCACTTCTGCGACGATCTCCTCTGGTTTCATTTCCAGCAGTGCTTTTTCCCAGGCTTCATAACCACCGGTACCAATGTACTCTTCAATATTTTCAGGATCAATAACTCCTGAATTTTTCAGTACAATTCTGCCCTGATAGTTAAAATCATATTTTGAAGATAATTTATCTAAAATATACTTATGAACTATTCTGCCTTTCAGAAAATGTTCTGAGACAATTTCAGGGATATATTCCAATTTTAAATTAACATAAGTAACCTGTTCCGGATAAACCAGCATACTTATACCGGTCCCGAAATAACCCAGAGTACCGGTCTCAAGAATATTGATCTCATCTGTTAAATTATGTTTTGCCAGTTCGTTACGAAGGGCTGTCTCAAATTCCTTAACTCCAGCCTGCAAACTGGAATCATCTATCCCGATCAAAAGATGACTTCGATAAAATTTCATTATGCCCTCCCCTTGATTTCAGCAATGATCTTTTCAACTTTTTCTTCCGTGAGGTCTGCATAAATATCTTCATTAATCATCATTACGGGGGCATTACCACAAACACCGAGACAAGCGCACAATTCCAGGGTGAAAATACCATCTTTGGTTGTTTCTCCGATCTTAACCTGCAGAAGATCTCTCAATTTTCTCAGAATTTTTTCTGACCCTTTCAGGAAACAGGGTGGTGATTCACAAAGCCTGATAACATTCCGGCCGCGAGGGGCAGTACTGAACATTGAATAAAAGGTCAATACTCCATGAATATGTGCCGCAGAGATTTTTAAATATTCACTGACTACCGTAATTGCCTCTTCCGGCACAAAGTTCTGAGGATTACTGTCCTGGATTTCGTGCAGGATATAGATCAGGTTTTCCTGATCCGGAGGATACTTTTTCAGTATTTTTTCATACATAAGAACTCCTACTCTTTTTATTTTTTATTTTTCTGATAATAATTTCATTTATTGATAAAGTTCTGCTACCGAGTTGAGTTTCTCTTCCTTCTCAGCAGCTCCCGAGATTTTGTCCACTGCATTAACAGGACATACCTCCTGGCAGTTCCCGCATTTTATGCAATCCGCCTGATGGATCGTATATTTTTCCTCTCTGCTGCCACTAATACAATTCACAGGACATTTTTGAGCACAAAGAGAACAACCTATACATTTATCTTTATCGATATCAAAATGCATAAGATCCAGACAGACACAAGTAGGGCAGCTTTTAGCTTCAATATGCGATTCATATTCCTGCCGGAAATATCTGATAGTGCTTAAAACGGGATTCGGTGCAGCTTGACCTAAACCACAAAGAGAAGTTCCGGAAATAGTTTTACCCAGGTTTTCAAGCTTTTCAATATCTCCTGATCTTCCTTTACCGGCGGTTATGTTTTCCAGTATGGTATACATTTCTTTCAAACCGACTCGACAGGGAGTACATTTCCCGCAGGATTCATCCAGTGAAAATTCCAGGAAGAATTTGGCAATATTTACCATGCAGTTATTGTCCGCCATAACAATAACTCCTCCTGAACCCATCATAGCTCCTTTTTCTCGTAGAGATTCGTAATCTATAGCTGTGTCAAGGTGATCGGCAGTTAAACATCCTCCGGAGGGTCCGCCCAATTGAACTGCTTTGAATTTTTTTCCAGCGACCATACCACCGCCAACCTCGAAGATCAAATCGTGCAGAGTGATTCCCATGGGGACTTCCACCAGACCGGTATTTTTCACGTCACCAGTTAAGGCAAAAACTTTAGTACCCTTACTGGTTGCGGTACCCATGGAAGCAAACCAGTCAGCTCCCTTATTAATGATCGTGGCAATATTGCCCAGAGTTTCAACATTGTTAACGAGTGTAGGTTTCTGATAAACTCCCGATTCGGAGGGATAAGGAGGTTTCGAGACAGGTTGTCCTCTTTCACCTTTTATGGAAGCAATGAGAGCTGTTTCTTCTCCGCAGACAAAAGCTCCTGCTCCGGTTCGAACTTCAGCATCGAAAGAAAAACCACTTCCCAGAATATCATTTCCGAGAAGTCCGTATTCTTTTGCCTGACTGAGAGCATTTTTAATCCGTTTTATTGCCAGGGGATATTCAGCCCGAATATAGAAAAATCCATAATTTGCACCTGTTGCATAAGCGGCTATCATCATACCTTCCAGGATCTTGTGGGGATCTCCTTCCAGTAACGATCTATCCATAAATGCACCCGGATCGCCCTCATCTCCGTTGCAGATGACATATTTCTGATCGCTTTCAGAGTTCTTAACATTTTCCCATTTAAGACCAGTAGGGAATCCGCCACCACCTCTGCCGCGTAAACCTGACTTTTTAATAATATCAATTACTTCCTCAGGGTTCATTTCGGTTACTGCTCGTCCCAAGGCTTCATAGCCTCCCATTGCGATATATTCATCAATTTTCTCAGGATCGATATAACCGCAGTTCTCTAGAGCCACTTTTACCTGATTCTTATAGAAAGGAATATCTTTTTTAGTCTGAAATATAGTGTCTTCGCTTTTCAACATTAAGCGTTTGACAGGACGTCCTTTGAGAAAATGTTCCTCCACCAGTTCTTCAACATCTTTCACCTGAACTTTCTTATAGAAGATACCTTCCGGATAAACCAGCATTACAGGACCGTAATCACAGGGTCCCATACATCCGGTCTCGATAATATTTATTTCACTGGAAAGACCGTGTTGTTCAATCACTTCGATCAATTTAGACTTGATCTTCAAAGAACCAGCGGAAACACATCCGGAGCCGCAGCAGAGCAGCACATCCGTACGTTTAAGAGACATTATACCTCCTGTTAACCTCTGGTAACAACAAAATCATCAATTACTGCACCGTTAACAATATGTTCGGCCACAACTTTTCTGGCTTTTTCAGGTGTCATATTACCATAAGTAATGGTTGGTTTTCCCTGTTCAATTATGTCAACCACCGGTTCTTTGGAAGAAAGTCCTTTTTCACCTGTCTGAGTAACCAGAACATCGGACAGCTGTCTTTTAGCGACTTCATCCAGAATTGCTTTCATAACTTCTCTAGCTCCCATAGCAATTCCCGAGGTGCCCATACCAACAACAACCTTAATTCTGTTGCTGGACTCACGTAATTTCATTTCATTCTGAGCTTTTTCACGAATTTTTCTCAGTTCTTCCAGGGTTTTCATTAAAATTCCTCCATTTGAGTTTTTTTTATTCCTTCATTAATATCTTTTTCTATAAATTGGATTACATCGGGATAAGAAAGTGGTACATTTCCCAGTTCCTTTTTCAGGAAAGAAGTTGAAAATTCATAATCCCTGATTTCTCCGTTTATCAGTTTTCTTTTTAGCTTAAGCTGGAAATCAGTTTCCGGGTGTCCGATAACTACCGATATCATGGTATCCGCTATGTTGCCCAGCGGCATTCTATCAACATGATCGAACTTAAATTCAGCGCTGAGATCGGTACCTTTACCCGGACTGCTGATCAATTTAAAGGATCCGCCGCACATTTCAGCATTTTGTTTCAGAAGGGGAATTCCCAGACCAATTTTTTTCACTCTTTCATTTTTACTGGTATAGAAAGGATCTACTGCTTTGGAGAGTGTATTCTGATCCATTCCAATTCCGTTATCTTTAATTCTAAGCAATAATTTATTACGCATGACTTCAATTATGATATCTATTGAGATCTGATCGGCTTTGGCTCGAACCGAATTTTCAATTATATCAAGAAGATGAAGCGAAATATCTTTCATGTCAGGCTAATGTCCTGAATTTATCAAGGATTTCAACTAATTTAGCACGCGAATCAATCCGCCCGAAAGTTTCTTCCCCTATCAGCAATACCGGAGCAAGCGAACAGGCTCCCACACAGCGTACTGTTGAGATGGTGAACAAGCCGTCTTCACTGGTTTCACCAGCTTTTATGCCCAGTTCATCTTCCAGCATCTGAATAAGTTTGGGAGCACCTTTAACAAAACAAGCGGTTCCGGTGCAGACATTGATGACATATTTACCCAGAGGTATCTGAGAAAAATAGTTATAGAAAGTTACAACACCGTAAACTTTGGAAATCGGAAGATTAAGTTCCTGAGCAATTAATTCCTGCACTGCAGCAGGCAAATAACCAAAGATTTCCTGAGCATCTCTTAAGATCTCGATCAAAGGGTCACGCAGATCTTTTTTAGCAGCAATCATTTCCTGCAGTTTCTGATACAGAATATTATCGCTAATTTCACTTGATGCCATTACACCTCCATAAATTTATATCTTAATATATCTATCGCCTTTTTGTTTACAGGCTAAAATGATTTCATGCAAAGTTGGTTCCTTTAAATAAAACTCTGTTGTTCCCGAGCCAATGTCCTTTAAATAGTGAGCGTCAGAATTTCTGATCAAACAAAAATCTTTCAACCCGGGAATTTTTTTGTAAAGATCGTTAACATCACATTTTGCTGTTATTCCCAAAGCTACAATATCCTTACTTTCGGGAATAAAACCCAGCTGACTTATTATACTGTAAGAATGAGCATCTACATGGGCTGGCAAAGCAAATCCACCTGCAGAATTAATTTTTCCCAGCAACTGCTCAAAATTCCAGCGGGAGGAATTGATCAGAGCTTTTTCCTCATAGCGAAGAATATTCTCCTCAGAATCTATCACAACCTGATCTCCAAAGAAATCGGGCTCATTCTTAACCGGCAGAAGTGAATCATAAAGCTCTCGGGAAAAAGCCTGACAACTTTTCATATCATGAAAAAATACAAGTGTATGAATCTCCTCAGCAGACTGCACTTCTAAACCCGGGATCAGAACTATTTCATACTCAGTTGCCAAAGCAGCAAAAGCTGGCAGGTTTGCAGCTGAATTATGATCCGTAATTGCCAGCAGATCGATATTTTTCTGTTTAGCTGTCGACAGCACCGCCCGCGGTCCCATTTCCAGACTGCCACAGGGCGACAGTACGGAATGAATATGAAGGTCTGCTTTGTACCAATGCAACTCAAAGTCCTATTTCTGATTCAATAAAATATAAAGTTTACCGGAGATCTCAAAAGAAGATAAAGGACTGCTGATCAGGCAAATTCCTTCAGCCTCAGCTTTCTCGATGATGGTTTTTTCGGGCTCCGTATTCCTGGCGAAAATAATAACAGGTAAACCTACCATGGAAGCCACTGCTATTACATTCAGGTGTCTCATAATTGTAATCCAGGCATCACCTTCCCGGGAATTTCCCATAACATCACTCAACAGATCTGAAGCATAACCGCCTGTTACATTAATTTTCTGCAGATCTGAATTGCCTGTTAAAATTTTCCCGTTTATCTCGGTTAAAAGTAAATCCAGTTTCAGGCTCA
Source organism: Candidatus Cloacimonas sp. SDB (assembly GCA_001412425.1). GTDB lineage: Bacteria > Cloacimonadota > Cloacimonadia > Cloacimonadales > TCS61 > SDB. Next base: position 3,795 of record LKUH01000462.1, on the reverse strand, counting down.
TTTTTCTCCTCTTTTCTGCTTTCTTTGAAGTATAATACAATCACTCAGGGAAGCCTTACCGGCAACGATATCTTCAGCCAGGACCCTGCAGGTTGGTGAGCCGCAGGCAGAGCAGTCCAGACCAGGCAGTTTCCGAGTGATCGCATCAATTTTCTTGATTTTTGAGAGGGCGGTTTTAATGTCCTTATCCAAGGTCATGATCGATCTTGGTTCCAGTGGTTTTACATTAAAACTGCCTTTTTTATACATGGTGAAAATTTCTTTGTCGTAATATTCTTTATAGGAAGTATTTCTTATCAGATCAAGAATCCGGCTCATTGTTACAAAGGAATTCTCCACATTCAGAGTTCCACCTACACAGCCATTAAAACAGTTGTTCAGAACAACGTAATCGTACTTATCTATCTGCATATTTTCTATCTTTGCCAGAATTTCTATAACATTTTGTATTCCACTCACAGCCAGAGTCTTCAACTTACCATCATTTACTTCTTCAGCCTGAATATTCGAAATCGCCCAGCCCATTCCCCTTACATGGTCAATTTCATTGGACTTATTCTGTTTTACCGAGGGTAATACCTCTATAATTTTCCCAAAAATATCCCGGATGGAAATCGCACCGTCAATAGCATTCTTCAGTGTCCCTTCCGGTTGATGAGCAGCTGTCACGTTGGCAATAGATGGTACGATGGTAAAAACTCCTATTTCCGATTCATTCAGGTTCTGTTCCTGACTGAACTTTTCTTTCAGAAACATAGCCAAAATCCTCATGGGAGCTTCAACATGCAGGAGATTAGGCAGTAAGGAAGGAAATCTGAGCTGGATCAGCCTGACAACTGTGGGACAATGGCTGGAAATTATCGGTTTCAGCTCTGAATGAGTCTTTATATAATCTCTGATTATTTTTATCATTATATTTATCAAGCTGGATTCTTGAACGATTGCATCGAAACCGATGTGACGCAGAGCATTATTGATTTTGCTATTGCTGATTCGCCGAGGAAATTGTCCCTCAAATGCAGTTGACAGAATGGCGATTTTGTATTGAAATTTATTGATCATCTCAAGCTTATCTGAAACTGCTCTGATAGCATCAAAATCACAGGCCGTAATACAATTACCGCAATCGATACAGCGTTTTTCATCGAGTCTCACCTTGCCGTTACGGACTCTTAAAGCCTCTGTAGGACAGACTCTTACGCATTTTGTACAACCTGTACAATTAGAAGTGATTAATTTTATAGCGTGAAAATATTTCTTATTCATTTTCTTTAAAAAAGACGATTATTTCAAGAACCGTATTGGAATTTTCAGCAGAGGTAATATGCATCATATCAGTATTTTTTTTTATATTTGGAAGTCCCAGACCAGCACCGAACCCCAGCTCTCTTATCTCTTGGTCTGCCGTTGAAAATCCTGGAGTCATGGATTGTTCAATATCTTTCATACCCGGACCTTTATCTTCAAACACCACATGTACAAGATCCGGATAAACATTGCAGATCATTTCTCCACCTCTGGAATGAGCTGTAATATTGATTTCTGCTTCATAACCTATAATTGCAAACCTCCTGAGAACGGTTGCTTCAACTCCAAGCCTTTTAAGCAGGAGTTTCATTTCAGCAGTAGCTCTACCGGTGTGAATGAAATCTTTTTCATTGATCTCAAACTTTTGAGTATAATCGGGTTTCCTGCCTGAATTAAAAAAAAAATTCACGGCTTCTTCCTTTTCAGGTCTGACATACCAGTATTCTGCCATTTTAGATATTACAGGCTCTTAAACCTTTATTATAGAGTATCCCGCTGCTTTTATATAGTGTAAATTTGGTCATAACTAGCGGAAGGTCTCTTTCCACAGCCATATCAATGATCTCCTGGGAAGGAACTTTACCCCTCACAAAAATAACTCCCAGCAGATCAATCATATCTGATAATCTGATAATTTGAGGATTAGTTAATCCGGTCAATAATAAAGTCGGTTCTTTTACACACATCAATGTATCGCTGATCAGATCTGAACCGAAAGCACAGGAAATATCAGTTTCGAGATCGGTATTCTTGGTCAGAAGCTCCCCATCCAGTAATTTTATTATATCTTTTATTTTCATTTTAATCTACTCCTGAAATTTAACTTAAAACTATTAATAATATTATTTCTTGAATCGAGCAAATTTTGAGTCAGTCTCTTAAAGGTCAAGACAAAAAACCAGTGATATTTGCTAATAGTAACAAAAAGAAATATTTTACAGCAATTATTTTTTCTTTTTGAAAATTGTTTATAGCTTAATCATCATCTAACTATCTATAATTTGAGTAATTTAATAATTATAATAAAGCGAATAATTTTGGAAGATCAAATTTTTTAGGAATTTAATTATTCTAATATTTGTAAAAATTCTGAATTAAAAATAACTCTTACACATACTCAACCGCCTAACTTATTCAATATTTATTATGAGAATTATTTTTTTGATGTTTTTTAATAAGAAATAAATCACAGCTTTTTTATTTAAACTCACAAAATTGGAATGCAAAATGCAAAAACTGAAATTAGAGAAAAAATTGAGAGGTTTTAAATGAAAAGTATAGTGTTAATTATTTTGGGTATTTTTGTTTCAATTTCCTGTTTTGGTGAGTGGGTCGATATTTCTGATAACCCTGGTGAGCAGTCAGTTTCGGTAGTTTCCTCAGGGCTTGACCGTTCTGAAATCAGTTTTTCATTAAGTGGCTACAATCTTGATACAGTGGTGATTTCCGGTAAGCAGTACCATACGGTTTCTCTGCCCGAAGAGGGTGAATTAATTGAACTGGGGAAACCTTCACTTCCTACCCTAACCCGGCTTTTAGCTATTCCTGATAACGGTAATATCAGTTATAAGATAATTTCCAAAACCGAGCAGGTACTTACAGATATTGATCTGCTGCCTAGACAATCAATTGACAATCCTGTTAACAGTGGAACAAATGAATTTTTACAAGATGAAATTTTTTATAGAGCTGAAAATAAATTTCCTGCCAGTTACATTAACTTAAGCTCTGCGGCCATAATGAGAGGTGTAAGAACTGCCAACATCACTATAAATCCATTTCAATACGATCCTCAAAACAGAACTCTGACAATAGTCACCAGTATGTCTGTTGAGATTACAACAGATCAGGAATCCGGCATAAATCCAGTAACCAGAGCAATGAAAAGATCCCGTTTTTTTGAACCTATTCTGGAAAGTTCGGTTCTCAATTATTCTGCTTTAGCAAATTTCAGAAATGAGGAATATCAGCAGCCCTGTTATCTTTTTATTTACGCTGATGAAGATCTTTTAACACTAACCGGAGGATATAATCTTCTGGATGTAATAGACTGGAAAAAACAGAAGGGTTTTGAAGTTCATACCATGTGCCTGGACGATATTGGAAGTACTACCTACAGCATAGAAAATGCTATTCAGAATGCTTATGACAACTGGGAAAACCCTCCTGAATTTGTTTGTCTTGTAGGTGATCCATCCTCTTACTATACTCTTCCCAGCTCAAGTTACAGCTATGGGGCTACGGATCATTATTATTCTCTTGTCGATGGTAACGATCTGTTGGCCGATGTAATTATCGGCAGATTGTCGGTTGATTCTGATACAGATATGAAAGTTATAGCCAATAAGATTTTAGGATACGAGAAAACACCTTATACAGGTAATACTGAATGGTTCACAGATGTACTGCTGGTGGGTGATCCTTCCTCTTCCGGACCATCAACAATTTCTACATGCAAATTCATTAAAGATATAATTTTAGATCATA
>LKUH01000461.1 GCA_001412425.1 Candidatus Cloacimonas sp. SDB | reverse complement strand
GCTAAACTCCTCCGCATAATGCTGGTGGCTAAACTCCTGTTTAGCCACCTTCCTAACCGTTGCTAAACGGGAGTTTAGCAACGAGCAGGGGGACAGTAAAAGTTCAGCAACGAGCAGGGGAAGGAAGAAGAGTTCAGCAACGAGCAGAGAGAACAGTATGAGTTCAGCAACGAGCAGAGAGAACAGTATGAGTTCAGCAACGAGCAGGGAGGACAGTAAAAGTTCAGCAACGAGAAGTAAATAGAAAGTAAGAATTTAGCAACGAGCAGTAAAAAAAAATTACTATAAACATAAACCAGCTAATTTACTGCTGCTGTAGTAATTAAAAAATTCCACTGCACAAAAGAATTGAAAGCACCAGAAAAATTTACTGCCAGAATCTTCCTCGCAGCTTATAAAATCAATTGACAACAAAATTTCTAAAACTAAGTTTTGAAAGTAATGAATAATCATATATCTAGTTCTACTCGTAAGTATTTAGAATATAAGGATAAAAGTAGTATTCTTCCTGTTCTGCCAAGGGAAGGATCTCAGAGTATTTTTATTGATTTTAGAGTTATTAACAACAAAATAAGAAAAAATTAAAGAAATTAAAGGAGTGTGTTATGAGAAAGATTATTTTGGTAAGTTTCATTTTTTGTTTCACTTTTTTTTCACTATGGTCAGCTTCAAAACAGAATGCAGAACTTAATAAAGTTGATCTTATTAACTTAGATTTAAGCACATGGAATCAAGACAGAACGGATTATTATTTATTTTATTATAGTCCACCCTCCGCAACTTATTATTACTGGATTTGTCCGGATCAATATGGTGATGATGAATTTGGAGTTAGATATACAGCACCTTTTGATTGTAACCTAACTACTTATAATGCAGCGTTTTATCAATACGTTGGAAATCCAACGGGTATAACGATTCATGTTTACGATTCAATTGCAGAGACACCAAATACGGAATTGGGCAGCTTATCAATTCCTTTAGCCAATATGAATATTGGAACTACCGTAGATTTATATGTTAATTCTTTTGATCTTTCTTCTCTAGGTTTGTCCTTTTCGGAAGGTGATGATTTTTTTATTACCTATTCTGTTGATGATGGTATATATCCAACAGATATGATTTCGTGCCTTTCAGATGACTCTGATCTTGCTTCAGGTGTGAACCGTTCTGGAGAGTTTTGGAGTGGTTCTTGGGGCTATATGGTTGATGATTGGGGTTTGGGAGTAGAATTTTTGATGGAAGCAGTTGTTGAACCAATCCAACCTTATATTGAAATAGGTGCTGGCACAACAACCAATTATTATATTCCATTTTATGGAAATTATGATTATGGTTGGTCAAGGGTTATCTATCTTCAATCTGAGATTGGTGCAGCAATGAATATTGGTACACTATCTTACAATGTTAGTAGTTCTCCAAGTAATTACGAAACAATTAATCAGAAGATATATATGAAACATACAAGTGACAGTACATTTACTAGCGGTGCTTATGAAGATAATTCTACATACACATTGGTTTACGATGGACCAATTACATGGAATGGTTCTGGATGGCATGATATACAACTTGATACTTCCTTTAATTATAATGGCGTAGATAATCTGGTCATATATTATCAAAACCAGGATGGATCCTATTCATCGGGGTATCCCTACTTCTATTACACTAGTCAATCCAATCGGGCTATTTATAAATATCAAGATTCAACATTTCCTACAACTTCAGGTACGCTAACTTATAGAGCTCCAAATATTAGATTACATAAAGTTGTAGAAGCAAATCCACCTGATGAACCCTCCAATCCTACTCCATCCGATTTGGCATTTGAAGTTCCCATTTCAGGATCATTGACCTGGGATTTCGGAGCAAATTCTGAAACTTATGATTTATGGTTTGGTCCCGCAGGTGATCTTGAAAGGGTTGTAAGCGGAGAAACTGCCGGTTCAAGCGGTAGTTACTCGTATAGTGGCATTGCATATTCCACTTCTTACGAATGGCAGATTGTTGTTTACAACAGTAATAGAGAATATATCATGGGTCCTATCTGGTCTTTCTTTACAGAATGTGGTGAGATATCTACTTTCCCCTGGGAAGAGGGCTTTGAAGTTGATACTTGGATAGGTGATCCAGCTGCACCTCCCTGTTGGAAACAAATTACTGTTAGCGGTACAAATACTTGGGAGAGATATAGTTTTTCAACACATACTGGTAGTTACTGCGCCAGAGGACCTTGGACTTCAGCAGGTGGTGAACATTTATTAATTACACCTGGTTTGGATCTTAGTGCTGATGATTATATATTGAAGTTCTGGCTGGATGGATCAACATTGTCAGGAACAGATCTAAAAATACAGATTGGAGATGATAATTCAGCTGCAGGTTCCTTTACAACTGATTTGGCGTATTTTATAGCTGGTACCAATATGCCTGGTACATATGAGGAAATTACAATAGACCTTTCCGCCTATTCTGGAGTAAAATACATTGCATTTAGAATGATTGATGACAATGGTTACAGCGTATATATTGATGATATTTCAGTAGAAATAGCACCCTCATGCCCAGTACCCACGGATTTAGTGCAAAGCAATATTACTACTATTGGTGCAGATCTGAGTTGGACCAGTACAGCAAGTCTTTTTGACCTGTATATTGTTCCAACTGGTGACCCAGCTCCAGAAGCAGGTACTACCCCCACTGTAGTTGGTACTGGAGATAATCCCTATACTTGGTTAGGTGGAACAGCTTCTACAACTTACGACTGGTACGTACGTGCTGATTGTGGTGCCAGAGAAACCAGTCCCTGGTCTGGACCGGCTACGTTTACAACAGCCTGCGAGGCGGTTGCTCTTCCCATGTTTGAAGATGCTGATGGTGTAACACCACCCGAGCTTCCTGCCTGCTGGTCCCAGATAAATGATACAGGAAACAGTTATGCAATTGTTAAAACCTATAACTCTAGTTCTTATTCAGTACCTAATTGCTTCTATATGTATAATTCTTATGCTACTACAGGAAATTTAATTTTAATTTCACCAGAAAGTACACATGATTCAGAAGGAACCTGGGTAAAATTCTGGGCTAAATGTTCCTCCGGAGTACAGAATCTATTGGTGGGGACAATAACTGATCCTGCAGATCCTGCAACTTTCACAACTGTTGAAACAGTTGAAATAAATTCTACGTACCAGGAATACATGGTTGTTTTAAGCGGAACTGACAATCATATAGCTTTCAAGCATGCCATGGATGGTACTTACGATTATAATTATATTGATGATATACTCTGGGAAGAATTACCTTCCTGTGTGCCGCCAATGCTGTTATATGCTGAAAATTTCACTCAGAATTCTGCAACATTGGGCTGGACTCAGTACGGAAGTGCAGAATCCTGGAATATTGAATTAGGTTATCCGGGATTTAATCCTGGTTCGGGCGAAGAGGAGTTGGCTTTTACAGAAATATTGGAAAATCCTTACGAGGTGACAGGTTTAACTCCGGGAACAACTTATGATTTTTATGTTCAAGCCGATTGTGGTGAAAGCAGGAGCAGAGAATTAACTGAATGGTCAGGACCAGTAACTTTCAATACCATGCAGGCAACGGTTGGCATCCCTTATTACGAGAATTTCGAAGCTGACGCTGGCGGCTATATCCATGCCGGCAATAATGACTGCTGGGAATACGGAACACCCACTTCCGGTCCTGCCGTGGCTTTCTCAGGTGAAAACTGCTGGGCAACCGTATTAGATGGGAATTACACTTATACAGGTCAAGGTTTCCTGTATTCACCTTACATTGACCTCACCACAGCAGTGGAACCTATTCTGAATTATTACCATTGGTATAATTTCGAAAACAATTATGATGGTGTTAATGTCAAAGTATCAACAGATTATGGAACTACATGGCAGTTGATTACCCCAACCAGCGGATATACTCACACAAGTGTATATTATCTCGATGATGTGAATCTGAATGAACCTGGCTGGAGTGGTGATGGCAGCGCCCTGGGCTGGCATAAGGTTAGTTTCGATCTTACTGCTTATATTGGTAATGTCGTTTGGATAAAATGGACTTTCGGAGCGGATTCTGTTGTTCGCCCCGGTTATTACATGGATGATGTCAAAGTACACGAACCTGCTCCAACTATTGAATTGTCTGCAGGCTCACTGGATTTCGGTGCCTGGCAGGTAGGTCAGACTGCTGTATTGCCTTTGATCATATCAAATCCTGCTTCAGCCCCTGTAGCTTTACAGATCCAGTCTATTACTACTTCCAATCCGGTGTTTACTATAGAGTCGGCTCGGGTTGATAATATTGCGCCTGGCAGTTCTTTAACTTACAACGTCAGCTTTTCTCCCGCCGCAATAACAGATTATAATGAACACATAACAATAGTATCTAACGACCCCTTCACCCTGCCGCCTTTTGGCAACGGGCTAACGGTTCCTTTAACTGGTTCGGGTATAGAACCTTACTCCATTCTTGGAGATCTTCCTTCAAATGTAGACTTATACATTCCGGCAAGTACAACTGGTGGAATTGATATTGAGATAACAAACGAGGGTGTTGCTCCGCTCGATCTTTACGATATCCAGATGCTTACCCGAGAGTTTGTTGTAACTCCCAATGAGATACTGGATATTCCTTTTGAAGGCAGTGAAATGATAAACTTATCCTATATTGCCGGAGCAGACAATAATATTGAAGAAGGTACGATCGGATTTACTACCAATGAACCGCCCTTACCTCCGGGTGAGTATTTTAATGTGTGGCCTCCTCCCGGTTGGGACCTGACTGGTGGTAGCCACAACTGGCTTCAGATGCTATATGACAGCAATTATTCAGCTAGAGCAAACTTCTGGAGCTGGTCTTACGGTAGTGATGCTTATCTTACTTCTCCAGCTGTAGATCTTACAGGAATCTCGTCAGCAGAGTTAGTATTCAAATGGTCTCATAAATATCATACAAGTTATCCAAATGATGCTTTAACAGTATTGATAAGTAATGATGGTAGTTCCTGGACTCAAGTCTGGTATGAAACCGGAAGTACTTTCGATTCGAATGACGGGGCTGGTAATACTGTTCCAGGTAGTTTTACCGAAGAGACGATATCAATTCCCGGTAGTTTTCTGGGAGGAGATTTTTATATCCAATTCTATGCCTACTCAGGATGGGGACCGGATCTTTTCATTGATGATGTTAGAATTGAAAGTGATTCAAGAGATTTACTTAATCCTGAACCATGGACATATAATATACCCGTAACTGCCTACACGGTTGAACCTTATGATTTATCCGATCCTGAATCGGGATATAGAGTACTTAATGAACTGGCTGGCAGCGGTTCCCGTGAAACTGATGTTCCGGAATATAACTGGTATGATAACATAGCACCTGAGAATTTTGTTCCAAATACTGTAGACCCAGTTGAGCTGGAGCACAACTTCAAGTACTTCGATCAGGATATTATCTCATTAAATATTTATAATAACGGTGCTACTGCCTGGCCGATCTTATTACTGAATACAGATAGTGAAGCACGCACAAAGAACATTGAACATACTGTAAGTGCGAATCAGCCTGAACAGGAAATTAAAAAACCGGGTGTTCCGATAGCTGTTGAAGGACATCCCAGAGCTGATAATGAAATCTATATGCAGGGCATTATTTGGACTTATACTGAAGCCTATTTTACTTCTGACGAAGAGAAAACAGTTGTCACTTTTTATTATCCGGGTCTGTTAGAAGTGCAGATTGTACTTTATGCATCCGGTCAGGTTAATTTCCAATGGAAACATTTTGATACTTTTTTATGGTTTAATTATGCTTCTTCTTTCTGGGGTGCCGGCTTATACGGTGGAATTGATCCTGCAGATTATGCTGTAGTATTTGATGATGAGGATTGGGTGTATCCGAACTACAGTCCGGAATCAGCTGTCGGATTCTATCCTGGCTTCGACGATACCGCCCTCTTACCGGAAGAAATTATCTTTAACGAGGATACGGTTTACTATCTGGATGTGTCTCAGTATATTCCTACCGGCGGTGAAGTGCTGAATATTGAAATGACCGATTCCGAGCATATTACCACCGTTCTGGATGGTAATATAATCGAGTTCCATCCTGATTTGAATTTCTATGATGAAGCAGGTGAAATACTGGGCTACACTATTTCAGCTCCGGTCCGTTCTACGGGTGAAATACTGGCAAAAGTATTACCGGTGAATGATCCTCCTGTCGTAATCAATCCTCTGGAAGATCTGGAATTACCGGAAGATTTTGAACCGCCTCATGTTATTGATCTGTCCAACGTCTTTGAAGATGTGGATAGTGATCTGGCGTTTTCACTTACAGTGGATGATCCATCCAAAGTAGATGCAGAAATTGTGGGAACCGATCTGGTTCTTACTTCCATACTTAATGAATTTACGACAACGCCGATTCTGATAACACTAACAGCAGAAGAAATTCTTCGAGGTGCTGATGTTGGAAAAACAAATGTAAGCTTGAATACAAAAAGCGGTGCCAATACTCGTGCTGCAGTTACATCATCTTTCTATCTCACCATTACACCTGTAAATGATGCACCAATCGTGATAGCTCCCATTGCAGATAAATCCATTCCTGAAGATACCAGCACACAGGTTGATCTTAACGAAGTATTCTTTGATGTTGATGGTGATGTACTGACTTTTGACTATCAATTGGAAACTGATTCACACTTTGATGCAACTCTGGTTGGCGGTGTACTGACTATTACTCCGGAAGCGGACTGGAACGGAAGCGAAACTGTAATTGTGACCGCTGATGATGGAGTGACGGAAAGAAATACAGGAATTGCCAACCTTTCAGCTCGATCAAGAGACACTGTTCAGGATGAATTCCTGGTAGAAGTGACATATGTGAACGATGCACCTGTAGTTGTTACACCTATCGCAGATTTTGCGATGGATGAAGATACAGAAGATAGCTCAATAGACCTTAATACTGTCTTTGACGATGTTGATATTATTTACAGCGATGAACTTACCTACAGTGTCAGCGGGAATACACACATGGCAGTAGATATTGTGGATGGAATAGTAACGCTTGTTCCGGAAGCTGATTGGAATGGACCGCAGATTCTTACTTTCAGAGCTACAGACACGTATTTTGCTTATGTAGAGGATGTAGTGAATGTTCAGGTCCTTCCGGTTAACGATGCACCTACCATAAATCTTCCTGATAGTTTTGATTTTAACGAAGGTGGAACTTTAGTAGTTAATTTCAATCAGTATGTTAATGATATAGATGGTGATGTTCTTACCTTAACAGTAGAAGGTAATGAGGATGTTACTGTCTCAATTGTAAATCTACAGGTAACTTTTGGAACTGCTTACCCGCAGTATTTTGGTGCGGAAACCTTTACTTTCACGGTTGATGATGGCGGAGGAGAAGAAGCAGCCAGATATGTTGCTTCTGATGATGTGGTCGTTAATGTGCATTATGTAAATGATGCTCCTGTATATGTAGGTCCAGTATATGTCAATCAGCCCGAGGATTTTGGAACTCACACGATCGGTGATCTCGATGATATGTTTACCGATGCTGATCCTCCTGAAAACACAAATATGACCTATGAGATCGTCAGCTTTAACACTTCCCAGATCAATGCTCTTATAGATGTCGATAATAATCTGATCATTGAATCAGTACAGGATGCTTTTGGTCTTTCCAATCTGAGGGTCAGAGCTACAGATAACGATAGTTATGTGGGCAGAGCTTCAAAATCTACCATAGCGGATATTCAGATAGATATCACACCGATTAACGACCCGCCGGAATTATTTGATCTGCCGGAAGATATTCTGATGGCTTCTAACGATAATTATATTCTCAATCTCAGTAGTAACTGGTCCGATGTTGATGATCCAAACCCTGTGATGACCGTTACTTCTCCCGAAGGATTTGTCACCGTAACCAAACTGGAAGGCTACAATTACAGGTTCAGGATCAATTCTTCCGGACTCTCTGATGTTTCGGATTACATCACTGTTACGTTAGATGATGGTAATGAGAATGGGGTTGTTTCGGAAGATATTCTTGTCACTATCACAGCTTCTGAACCTCCTTACATCACTTTCCTGATTCCGAACCTGGAATATCTGGAAGATTTTGCCTTAACAGAGGTTGTAGATCTGGATCAGTGTTTTGCCGATCCGGAAAATGATCCGCTCAGTTATGCTGTGGAAGTTCTTACAGAGGTTGATGAAGTTGATGTTATCACAGCTGAACTGGACGAAGAGAATATTTTCTGGCTGGAAAGCAATATCGAGAACTGGAACGGAGTAGCTCAAGTTAGAGTGGATTGCTGGGATATAGCACAGAGAGTGGTGGTAAGTCAGTATGTGGATGTTTATGCAACACCTGTAAATGATTTACCGGTTGTGGGAGAAATAGCTGATGTGGTTCTGGATGAAGATTTCGGTTCCTATGAAGTTATTGATCTCACAGAATTGTTCACTGATGTGGATGATGAAGTGCTGCATTATCAGACCTGGGCTACACCTGCTGGTGTTGTCAATCCGGTGATAGAAGATAATTATCTCAGCCTTAACAGTATAGATGACCAATATGGAATTACTGTTGTCACAGTTCGAGCCAGAGATAATAATAATCCAATTGTCTGGATTTCAACCAGCTTCCTGGTAACTGTAAACAATATCTATGATTATCCTACTTTCAGAAATACAATATACGATGGTATGGAATTATATGTAGATCTCAGCGGTGAAACATTTGACTTATCTCAGTATATAGAGACTTATAACGAAAATAATGTAATTCCTCTCGGCTTCCAGCTGGTGGGGGATATTCCTTATTATGAAGTCGAACTTACCGATGGTACTTTATGGTCACTGGATGTCTATCCCATCGGACATCAGTGGGCTTATCCTAATCAGGATTGTGTTCTGATGCTGGAAAGTCCTTCCCGGGAAGGAGAGTCTGTAACCGTGACCTTTATAACAAACATGTCGCCCTATCCAACTGACGAGTTGCCTGATCAACTTCTCAATATTGATGAAGGATTTAGTTATGACCTAGATAATTATTTTGCAGATCCGCAAGGTTACGACCTGGATTATACTGTAATTTACAATGCAGATGCTTTAGTGATTAACCAATCAGGATCTCTGATCTCTACAGGAGCAATTCTTAATACAGATATTGGAAGTGTTACTATTGTCGCTTCTAATGGTACAAGGGCATCTTGTTCTCAAACATTTGAGTTGATTACAATGAATGATGTTAACTTTGATCTGTTAGTGGTAGATCAGGATTTATCAACATCTAATCTCTATCAGACTGTACCAGAAGCATTGGATGATTGTGGCATTATAGACTATGATTATTATTATTACTGGAACAATCCTTCAGGTCTTACAGCAGAATATTTAATGGATTACGATATGATCCTGTGGTTCACCGGTTATAACTGGAGTTCAAATACAACCTTAAGTGTAACCGATGAGGAAAATTTAGCAGCATTCGTAGATAATGGAGGCTGGTTATACCTGAACTCTGCAGATTATTTATGGGATAAATTTGTATTATCACGTGATAACAAGCCAGAATTAAGACAAGGGCCAGAACTTGCTTTATCTGATACAACATTTGCGTACAACTACTTAGGTCTCAGGTATTTGATTCATGATTATTGGCCGGGTAATGCTGACATTCCAGTATTTGGTAATTCTGGATCATTCCTGGCTAATTTCTGGACTATTCTAGATTATGATGGACTATGGTTATACCAGGATTATTTACAGGAACATGTCGGGATTGATCTTATGTCTTCAGAGTTAGAAGATGGTACTCCAGGAGCAAATGCAATAATGTATGGCAACACTCTATTTTCAACAGTACCATTCTTTGGTTATGGAACACATGATATATTAGTTGATTACCTTTCATATGTTCTTAGCTATTATAACGAAATGACTGGTGGAGTTGGAAGAGGTCTATCAGGTAACATTGAAGAGGACGATGATGTTGTACCTGCTCATACAGAACTGCTTGGTAATTATCCGAATCCATTCAACCCTGAAACCAATATCTTCTTCACTCTGGCAGAAGGATCTGAGGTTGAACTTACAATATATAACATCAAGGGTCAGATGATCAGAACTCTTACCGAAGGAACTTACGGAATGGGTCAACATTCAGTGCAATGGGACGGCAAGGATGAATCAGGAACTGCGGTTACCAGCGGTGTATATTTCTACAAGATCACAGCCGGCAGTTACAACAGCATGAAGAAGATGATCCTTCTGAAATAAACTGATCTGCTGGTAAAATCAGCCAGGAAGTTTTTCGGAAGCTTCTCAAAATAAATATGAACAGGTTCTCGGGATTTTCCCGGGGACCTGTTTTTTTTGTTATGATCAATGATGTTAAAACATTTGAAGGTTTGTTTATTGACTGAATTATTTATGATATTTAAAATGTCTTTGATTATTATTTTTTTTATTTGACATTATTTTTAAAGGGTTAAGATTTGAAGTATATATTTAGGCAAACGAACTGATAACATATTATAAAATTTAGGAGGAGTTATGAAATTTTCCATGAGTATAGTTTTAATCTTTTTACTATTTTCCATTCCCCTTTTTGCTTTGGAATCAGAACCAAGTGAAACAGTGGGGTATGTGAAGGTAGAAGCAATTTCTGGGTATACACCTTTTTCACTGCCTTTTACTTTTTTTGATGTTACTTACACCGAGACTCTTGACTTGGATGATATTATTGGAAACCAATTAACAGGTGGAGATGCATTTACAGGTGATCAAGTCTATGAAGTAGGGGGGGCATTTGCTTATTATAATTCAAGTACTGAACAATGGTCTGGTATTCTAGAAAACTTTACTGATAATAAAGCTTATTATTTTAAAATTCAATCCGGGCATTCTGAAGCGGATGTTTATTTGGCTGGTACTGTTCTTAGGGAATCACAGTCCATTTATTGTGATATAGGATATACTATATTGGGTATCAGGGAAGCAGGAGTTATAGCTATTGAAGATCTTGATCTTATTGCTAGTGGATTTACCGGTGGGAGTCCTTTTTCATCAGATCAAATTATCGAACTGGGAGGAGGCTATGCTTATTATAATACAGATACTTCTTCCTGGAATGGAACACTTACGGATATTGAACCTGCTAAAGTATATTATATTCAAGTAAAAACTGGTCATTCTGCTTTTACATGGAATTACAATCCAACATCGAGGTCAGAAAATGTCTCGAAAGTAGAAATGACGGAAAATGCAGGGCAGGGAGGCTTAAAATGAAAAAGGTATTATTAATAGCGTTATTATCAATCACTTTTTTAATACTGCACGCACAGGATGTTTCACAGCAATTTCAATACACGGATGGAGGTAATTTTACTGTACCTTTATATTTGCCTGATGGCTCTACACCTATTCCAGGAGGCTATTTGATTGAAATGTGTCTAATGGTTGGTTCTGAACCTGATTATGATAACGATCCTCATGGAGACGATCCTGTTAACCCTTTAAACAATCCTTATGATACAGCTCAAATAATGATTGGATATGATGGTTATTTTTTAACAGATTATTTTGTATGGATTCAGACTGGAGGAGGCACAGAACCTTGTGCAAATATTAATGGTGACCAAATGTATTTGAGGATTTATAACTCTACTTCTTCCGCTACAGCAACACATTACAAAAATAGTGAAATTTTTACATCACCAGCTAGTATTACACAAACTGAAGTTGACGAGTGGGATGATTGGGCACAAATAGGTGGTCCTACAATTTATACTATAAGCGGCACAGTGACGACTGATGATCGGGGTCCTTTAGCAGGTGTAACCCTGAACGGTACTAATACAGATCCGGCATTGGTAGTAACAGCAGGAGACGGTGCTTACAGTTTTACTGCCGAAGAAAATGCGGAAGTAACCATAGTACCGGTAAAAGAAGGTTATAGCTTTACACCGACTCAGTTCTATGACGCTGATATTACAGCGGATCACCTCAATTTTGATTTTATCGCAACTGAATGGGATCCGAACATGCCGGGATCCGGTCTTCCTACCGGAATAGACGTGGCAGTTGACGTAGGTCAGGTTTCCTGGAGTGCGCCGGTGGGCGGAGTTACTCCAACCAAATATTTTGTAACATTTTCAGAAAATTCCGATTATTCTGACCCAATTATTGCTGGAGAAGAAGCAACAGATCTTTTTTATGCCATTCCTGATCCTCTAAACTATGAAACTGAATATTTTGTGCGAGTAGTAGCAAACTATACAGCACCAGCAAGATCTGGTAATGAAGCCAGAACTGAGTATACACGCGGTAACAGTGATCCTCTGGACTGGAGTTTTACTACAGAAATAGAACCAGTTGTAGAATATACTATCAGCGGGATAGTTACGACGGATGATCGGGGTCCTTTAGCAGGTGTAACATTAAACGGAACTAACACAGATCCCGTTTCTGTAGTAACAGCAGGTGACGGTGCTTACAGTTTTACTGCAGAAGAAAATGCGGAAGTAACCATAGTACCGGTAAAAGGAGGTTATAGCTTTACACCGACTCAATTCTATGACGCTGATATTACAGAGAATTATATCAACTTTGATTTCGTTGCTGCTGAATTGAATCCTGATTCTCCTACGGATGGTCTGCCGCAAGGACCTGAGATTCCGATAGATTATCCACAACTCTCCTGGACTGCTCCGGCTGGAGGTGTTACACCCACAAAATATATTGTAACTCTTTCTACCGGTGGAGTACCCATTATTGATTACGATCAAGTTGATGTAATTGGTGATACTGTTCTGGCAATTGGAACAGATGTGCTGGGATATTCCACCAGCTATCACGTAGAAGTAATTGCAAATTATACTCCACCCGCCCGTGGTGACAAAATTTTACTTGAAAAAGAAATATCTTTAACAGCTCAGGACAATTCTCGGGGTAATAGTGTACCTCTAGAATGGGATTTTGTTACCGTGGATGAGCCTGTAAATCCTGATCCGGTTTGTGCTGAAAGTCCAGTTCCTGAAGATGGAGCAGTTGATGTAGTAATTGATTCCCAGGTAGGCTGGACCTACACACATATGTCAGGTCACACTTTGCCCAATAATTTCCTGGTTTATATCGGAGAAGATGAATCGTTGGCAGGAGCCACAATGATGGTAGTAAATTTTATCAGTGAAGGGAATTATTTAGTTTATCCTCCCATAACTTTGGAATACAATACTCTATATTACTGGCAGATAATACCTACTACAGATATACCTTATCGCGGTGATGCGTCTGATTGTCCGATCTGGAGTTTTACCACAGAAGCAGAACCGGTCAACAATCCGCCAATCGCAGATGCTGGAGATCCTCAGACAGTTTATGAAGGTGAAATGGTCTATCTGGATGGTACAGGGTCTTATGATCCTGACGAAGATCCTATAAGTTATGATTGGACAGCTCCGGAAGGAATAGTACTGACGGGAGCTGACACGCCAACTCCTTCTTTTGAAGCTCCTGAATTATTTACCAACGATCCTCTGGA
>LKUH01000460.1 GCA_001412425.1 Candidatus Cloacimonas sp. SDB | reverse complement strand
AAAATGAACAATTAATATCTTTTTTTAGTAGTCATGGCAATTTACCAAGTTATGCTTTTCCCAATAATGTTGTTCCATTAGAAATTCTTTCAAAATCAGATCATAAAAAGACAATTGATTTAAATAGAAATTTGGAAATCGCTATTTCAGAATATGCTCCCGGATCAGATATTATAGCCAATGCAAAAGTTTATAAAAGTACTTCTCTGTATAAATTTAAATCTCAAAATTTTCCCGAATATTATTATGTAAAATGTAATATTTGCTCTTGGTTTCAATTCATTCCAGCAACTACGCATAACAGTAAAGAATTGATTAACAAATTAACTAATGATCATCGAGACTCAACAGGTCATGATAACTTTATAAGAAAAAAAGCAATAATTCCAAAATGGGGATTTGCTGTTGATAGAAATAAAGGCAATAGTAAATGGATAAAAAGAGGAACAAAAATAGACCGTGCAGGTTATTCAAGTGAATTACTGGTAAATGCTAGTGCTTTTGATAAATCAAAAGAAATTGAGATATTATTTGAAAACGGTTTATTTAATATTCAATATGCAAATGGTTATGATGTTTGTAGAATAAATGAGGGCAGAAAATTCCAAGACTCAAATAGAAATGGTTTCAAAGTCTGTTTAAAATGTGGACAAGTGATTAAGGAAAGAGATTTTTCTAAAACACATAAAACTCCTTTCGGTGGTAATTGTGATGTGAAAAACCAAGAAATAAACAATTATAGTCTTTTAAGTATATTTGATACAGATTTGATAAAAATATCAATTAGAGAATGTCCATCAATTCCTTTGTCAGTAAATTCTCAATATTTAAAAAAATCTTTCTGGCGAACATCACTTTACGCATTTATTGAAGCAAGCGCAAAAGTTTTGGAGGTTGACAGGAATGATTTAGATGGTGTTTCCAAATTACACTCTAATGATGAATTTGCAGATATAATTATTCTTGATTCTGTTTCAGGTGGTGCTGGACATATAGCACGCTTATTTGGCAAAGGTGGTGAAAATCCAGAAACACTATTCAAAGAGATTTTAGCAGAAGTTAAAAATGTTTTAAATTGTTCAGAATGTATTGCAGCATGTTATTCTTGTTTATTCCATTATTCTAATCAAAGTGTGCAGCATTCACTCAATAGAATTCCAGTTTTAGAATGGATAAATAAAATAATACATGAATAGATTTCCTATAACAAAAGCACCCACATTCAGATTGAGAGAAAAGCAAGAAGAGCGTGGCAGCTGCCAACCATTAGCAGCAACTAAGAGAATGGAGGAAATAACTATGAAACGATTATTTGTTTTTTTTGTATTGTATTTTACAATCTCAAGTTTATTTTCACAAATCAAAGTCGATTCAGCCCAGTT
>LKUH01000459.1 GCA_001412425.1 Candidatus Cloacimonas sp. SDB | reverse complement strand
AATGGATATTGATACTCGTCCGTTTTTTTTAGGATTACACGAACAACCGGTTTTCCATAATAAAGGTCTTTTTGTTGGGGAAATGTATCCTATATCAGAAAGAATCAGTAAACAGGGGCTTTACTTGCCAAGTGGATTGACTCTATCAGAAAGACAAATAGAGCTGGTGATTAATGGAATCAAAGAGGTATTGTCAAATGTATGATATTTTTAGCCAAAATTATTCCGAATTATATGATTCATTATACTTTGATAAAAATTATGAAAATGAATGTGATTTGATTGAACAAATTATAAATGATTACTCATCAAAAAAATCAAAAAATATTTTAGATCTTGGTTGTGGAACAGGAAATCACTCCATAAGACTGGCGAGAAGAGGATATAAGGTCACAGGAATAGATAAATCCTTAAATATGCTCGATATTGCCAAAAACAAATTAAAAAATGAAAATATTCCGGTTGAATTTCTTCATTCTGACATTAGAAATTATTCATTAAATCAAAAATATGACATCGTTCTCATGATGTTTGCAGTTTTGAGTTATCAAATAACAAATGATGATCTTATAAAAACATTGCAAAATGTTAGGGAACATTTGGATGAAAATGGAATTTTAATTGCCGATTTGTGGTACGGGCCTGCTGTATTAAATTTAAGACCTGAAAATCGTTTAAAAATTTTCGATCACGATGATCAAAAAATTGTGCGAATTTCCTCAGGTAGACTTAATCTAATCGAACAAACCTGTGAGATACGCATTAATTTATGGAAAATTCAAGGAAGTAAAATAATTAATGAAATTGAGGAAAAACACACCATGAGATATTTTTTCCCACAAGAATTGCAACTATTATTCCATTTTTGCGACTTGAAATTGATAAAAATTGGGAAATTTCCCGAATTCAATATAATACCTGATGAAAATTCCTGGAATTGTACCATTATTGCAAAACCTCTTAAAAACTCAAGATAATTGGTTGTTACACAATGGAAAATAAGCAAAAAGCGCTAATTGCGATTTATATATCTAATTATACTATTGGCAATAGTCCTTCGCTACTAAATTTGATTTGCTTACTCTCCAAACACTATAATATTCATTTATTTATTAAAAATGTAGGTCTGATTAGTTCAGAAATACAAAATAACAAAAATATCAAAATAATTCGAATAGATGGTAGAATAAATGCCCACATTATTATTTCAATCTTTTTAAACAGAATAAAATTTAAAAGGATTAAATATGATTTTCATGTTGCAGTGGATCCTCATGGATTTGTTCTTTGTAAAGAATTATTCTCTGATACAAAGCCTTTTTACTACAGTCTTGAACTATATCTGAAAAATGATCATTTTGGATTGGATTATGATGAACTAACAGAGAAGAAGGAGCGAGAAAATATTTCTTCTATAAAAGGATTAATTATTCAATCAGAAGAAAAAGAAGGCTATTTTAGGGTTGATTATGCTTTAAGCAAAAATATTCCAACATACATCCTCCCAGTTACCTGTCATGGCCCAGGAAGTAACGAAAAAAGCAATTATCTTAGAGATTTGTATAAAATATCCAAAGATAATAAAATTGCACTTCATTTAGGAGGAATCGCAGAATGGTTTTCGTGTATTGAAATTTGTGATGAATTCTCAAAACTTGATGACTGGATTTTAATATTTCATGGTTATTCCAATAAAGAATATATTAAAAAATTGAATCGCTTCATTAAAAAGAAGGATATTAAAAACGTGATAATCAACGAAATCACATATGATTCTATAAATGAACTTGATAAAATCGTCCAATCTTCTGATATTGGTATCGCGTGGTACAATGATATATCTATAGGTTTTAGGACAGTTGGAAGATCTTCAGGAAAAATTGCGACATATTTAAAATTTGGATTACCAGTAATTTCTACAAGATATGCCAGTACTGTAGATGCTATTGAAAATACTAATTGTGGTATCTGTATTTCAGATTTAAGATCGATGGAAAATGCAGTGGAATATATTTGTAAAAATTATCAATTGCTATCTCAAAATGCAATTTCCGAATATGAAAAATCGTATCGGTTTGAGCAGTATGAAAAAAAA
>LKUH01000458.1 GCA_001412425.1 Candidatus Cloacimonas sp. SDB | reverse complement strand
GGTTAACAAAAATATTGGAGTTATTACGCAATACTGGCGTGGATATGGATGTTAGGCACATTTGCAAAAGAATAAGTAGAAAGGAAATCTAATAATGAATAATTATGAAGGAACAATTGAATTTTGGGATGAAAGGTTTGGGAAAAATATATCCGAGCAAAAATACTATAATCCAAATTCACCATTAACAATGACAGAAATTGAAGAAGGGTTAAAATGGTTAACCAAAGGTTCTGCTTCAATAATTGATTTTGGTTGTGGAAGTGGAACGTTACTATTTAGAAGTTTGGCTTTAGGTGCGAAAAATGTTGTTGGAGTTGACATTTCTCCTAAAGCTTATGAACTTGCAATTCAAACATCAACAGCAAATAAAATGAATGACAATACAAATTTTGTTGTTGGTAGCATAGAATGTTTAAATAAAATTGAAACAAATTCAATGGACGCCGGGATTTCATCTAATACTTTGGACAATATCTTTCCGATAGACGCCAAATTAGTTATAAAGGAATTTAATCGTATAATAAAGAAAAACGGTAAACTATTGATTAAATTAAATGATACTATGGCCGAAGCAGTATTTGAGGATGACTATTATCAATTAGTTTCTGAAAACTTTTACAAAGAAGAAAGTGGTCTGTATTTTTGGAATTTAAGTGATTCGAAATTTAAAGAATTAATTTCTCCATATTTTAAAATAGTCCAATACTTTAATGTTCCATTTCCCAAAACAGATTATAAAAATCGACTTTATTATCTCGTTAATGATAAATAGAAAATGTGCCTAACACAGCGTCTGCGGGGGATTTCCGTGTTGAGTAAATTGTTTTTAGCTTTGGGCTTTAATTCTGCGTCCTGCCCTGAATCGTTCGCTGAACGATTCCCGCAGCACGCTCGAAACATTATAGGAAATCAGTTGTAAAATAATATATGGAGGATGTAAAATCGATGTTTGAGAATACCGAAGAAGTTAAAGAACTTAATCAGTTTGAAAATAATATCGCTTCTAAATCAAACATTAGTACACAATATGCATTTTCAGTTATTATAACTGAGGAAGAATATAGAAAACTAATAAAGCTATGTATAAATAACGTCTTTTTCCGAATATCTCCTGAAAAATATCCTTGGTGTCATATTAAATTGTTAACAGAAACTTATGTAAGAATTGTTCAGAATACCAATATCCAGACAACACATACGAGTGAAGAATTATCTCGGTTTCTAAATTTCCAAACACCAGAGATTCCTCCGAATATATGGGACAAATTTCCAAATTCATTAAAAAAATTAAATTTAGTACATACAAGAGATGAAGGTGGTCCATGGTCAATTGTTGCAAATATTAGGTTACATGCAGGAATACCCAAAAGCAGATTACATGAAATAGTTGAATTTCTCAAGAAAAATTATAAAAAATATTCTAATCTAAATGAAGCGATAACTTATTTGTCTTCTTTTAGTAGTATTATTGAGAATATGCATTTTTCTAAATATGTAAAAGAAGCATTCACTGAGCATAGAACTCGTAAAATGCTTTTCTCTTGGAGTCAAGTCTTAAAAGTTGGTGTAAATTCTAATCTCATTATTTATTCCTTTCATTAACTAATATTTGGCAATGTGGAGCGCGCGGAACATTGCCAAATATTTTATGCTGC
>LKUH01000457.1 GCA_001412425.1 Candidatus Cloacimonas sp. SDB | reverse complement strand
CGGTCCTTCAAATCCATCTTAGCGAATAGCCTCCCTTAAAATTAATAATACGCTTTGTTTCCCATTCATACCCACTTGATTAATTGGCCCAACACAGGATGGACATCCTTCATCACAACCACAATTCTCAATCAAGTCCCTGGCCGCTTTTAAAATTTTATCATGAAGTTCATAAATTTTCTCACTGAAACCTACCCCTCCCGGATAATTATCATAAATAAAGAGTGTCGGTAAGTCAGTAAAAGGGGAACGGATTTGAACAACCGCACGAATATCTTTAGGGTCACACATGACAAATAACGGAGCTACATTTACCATTACATTTGATAACGCCAGTAGCCCTCCTCCCAGGTCAAATGTAAAACCAGGTTGTATTTTTCCGTTGAAATATTTATGAATTTCCTCCGACAATATCAACCAATAAGCAGTAGTATGCATTTCTTCTGCAGGTAAATTAATCTTTCCATAACCCAGATTTTCATGGGTGTAAAATTTCACTTTCTTATACATAGTAGAAATAGTAGTAATCGCTATTTCTCCATGCTGATGACTAACTTTCTCTCCTTCTTGTTTTTCAAAAACATCCAGAACTTTAATATGACTTTCTACCTGGGCATCTGTATAATAGTTTACATCCACCCTTTTTGCATAGGCCTTAAAGTCATCGTAATCCAATTTGGTAATGGTGTATTGCTCTCCTTCATGGATATAAATAGCACCTTCGTGAATAGTAGTCGGGGCGCTTTCCCTATCTACTTCACCTATAACCTTGTTTTCTCCTTCTTCGATATCAATTATAGCAAAATTCTCAGTTGATGCACTGCGTAAACTAATTTCATCAGCAGGATAGGCTTCACTCATCCAATGCCATTTATTTTGCGTAAAATGAATCATTTTTTTGTCTTCTAAAAATTGCAATATTTCTTCTAAATTTTCTGAACCAAACTTTTCTCCCAGCATAAAAGGTAATTCAAAGGCAGCACATTTAATATGACTGATCAAGATACTTAAATTATTGGGGTCAATCACTGCACTTTCTGGTGTTTCCTTAAAAAAATAATCAGAGGCACTTATCATATATTGATCTAACGGCACACTAGAGGCCACTAGAATAGCAACCGAAGAATGAGACCTTCTGCCCGCTCGACCAGCCTGCTGCCAGGTACTGGAAATTGTACCGGGATAACCGGCTATAAAGCAGGCATCCAGTTGACCGATATCTACCCCTAACTCCAGGGCATTGGTACTTACTACTCCTTTAATTTTACCCTCTTTAAGCCC
>LKUH01000456.1 GCA_001412425.1 Candidatus Cloacimonas sp. SDB | reverse complement strand
CGCGAAAAAAATTGAGAAACTGATTTCTGATATCTTTACTGCTATACATTATTATTCCTTAACTTAAGATTTATTTGTTTATTAGAAACATAATACTAAGCAAGGTAAGAAATTATCACTCTGCTTTCCCTGTAAAGAAAAAATCCATTTTCAGTCAATTGCCCAGCAGAATCCTTAAATAATTCCAGGATAAAATTATTGGCAAAAAATTTCTGTTGCCTGCAATAACGTTAAATTCCAATTCGTAAAACTGGAGGCTGATTGAGCTGCTGAAATTTTAACTATTTCAACAAGGTCATCTTCTTAGTCTGCTGAAAATCTCCTGATTTCAATTGGTATAAATAGATACCGGAAGGTACGGGTTCATTCGAGTCATTTGTTCCATTCCAGATGACGGTCCAGGTGTTATGCTTGTTTCCTGTCATAACAGGTTCAATCTGGCAGTTAAAGGTTTTTACCGGCTGTCCCTTTAAATTATAAATAATTATTTGAGTTACTAAGTTATTGAAATCGGAGTAGTACTGGTTTCCAGAGTTTTCTGAAAGGGAGAAAGAAATAGTAGTATTGGGATTGAAGGGATTCGGGAAATTTTGTTCCAATCTGAAAACAACCGGGATTTCCGTCTGGTCTGGAGTATTAACAACATTAAGTGAGATTGGTCCGTGCAACCAGCTCGAACCTGAGGTATCAAAATTTTCCAGCCAGTACCAGTATTCTGCTCCATAAACCACATCAAAAGGGTCAGTAAAGGAATATTCAGTTATATCAGTGGTTGTTCCCTGTCCGTAAATAATAGAACTGTTTATTTGGAAAGCATCTTCCAGATCAGAAGTTTCGGCGCGATAAATATTCCAGGAGGAATTATTGTTTTCCATTATGGTAGTCCAGAGAATTAGCGGTTGCTCATTATTTTGCCAGGAAACCGTAAAGGAAGAGAGAAAAACGGCATCATCAAGTTCATCATTCCAGATCTCGAAGGCAAATTCCGCATCATCAATAAAGGGATTTCTGTTTCCCTGATAATTTTCATAAATTATGTCATTGCGGTTTATTTCAAAATCGTCGACCGGATCGAGTAGATTCCATTCCATCAAAGTTGAGAATTTTCCATGCACCGGATCGGGAGCAGAGTTAACGTAATCAACCATTTCCAGGTCAAGTTCACCGTTGCTGCCTTCATAACGAACAGCCATGTAGAAGATCATTCTGGCTACGTCACCTTTAACTGCATCGCGGGGTTCCCAGGAATCTGCATCGCTGTAGCAGCCGGTGGGGCCATCACCATCTATATATTCTGTTCCGCCATTATCGAAATCTTTATTTCCCCTGGCGCTGTTAACAGTTATATCACAGGGTCTTAAATGATGTACATCAGTTCCAGGTCCCATGCTTGTTCCGAAATCTCCATGTGATTTAGCCCAGACATGTTCACGGCTCCAGCCACTGCCGTTATTATATTCCTGTTCACCGTTAACGGACCAGCCGCTGTAGAGTAAAATAACATTATCAGGATTTTCGGGATCACGATCGGTCTCTTTTAAAATATCCCAGACATCTGTACCGGTGCTGGTATAGGGAAATTCTATGTGATCATTAATAATTTCGTGCAGAGCACTTTTCAGTTCTTCTCCGCTCAGTCCTTCAGTTTCTGCATAATATCCATCCGGAATTTGAGCTGAAAGGAGGCTAAAGATAAAAATTAGCAATATTGAGTATTTGTACACACACTCTCCTAATATTTTTTATCTGACGTATAGAATCTGGTTGTCGGATAGGCTAAATCAATATCAGGATGCTTGGCAAATTCAATAAGGATATCTTCCCAGATGGATTCAGTATTCATCCGGCGTCTTCTTGGTTCGCATAAAGAACGGATAGTCAGCCTTATACCATTATCAAGCACATCAGTATAAACGGTAGCAGTAAGATTATTAAAATAGATCATATATTTATGGGCTGCCTTCTTTATCTGTTTTTCCATGGTATTGCCGATATGGTCTTCCTGCTTATTGGCTATTTTAAGCAGGATCTTTTTTGCTTTTTTCCAATCACTTTCAAAGGTAATAGTTACCGGAATTTCATTCCAGATATATTTGAATCCTTTATCATAATTAACCAGTTCGCTGGTAAAGACCTTGGCATTGGGTATATGTGCTATTCTGCCGGTACTTTGGTCAGCATCCACCCAGTTGCGGATTTCAAGAATCGAGATCTGGAAAGGAGATTGATCTATCACATCTCCGGCAAATTCTCCAATCTGAATACGATCGCCAACCTGAAAGGGCTTGCGGGAAATTATGAATACCCAGCCTGCCAGATTACCAATAAGATCCTTAAGAGCAATAGCTATACCGGCAGATAACAAACCAAGAAAAGTAGCCAGGGACTGAATTCCGGCAAACCAGATTCTGCCAATAAGAATGATAGCCAGGATTCCAAACAGATAGGATATTGATTTATTCCAGCTATACCTGACTTTCAGATCGACAATTCGTTTAAAAATAAATTTTCGAATGATAACTTTAATAATCCACAAAATAAGTAAAATTAAGATTGATTTTATCAGATTCAGCAGAGTGGATGATCCGATAAAAGATATGTTTTCTGTAAGTTTATCAAGATAATCTGTAACTCCCATTACAAGTCTCCTTCAAATAAATTTCAACTATAAATTCATATTTATTAATAATTTACTCAACGGCATATTCCTTAATGAATTAATTTGTGTCAAGAGCGGAAGCAGATTAACTGAAATTAGGTAAAACCTGGAATTGTAAAACAGGCAGGAAGTTAAATATTCGGAAATAACAATTTGCGAGCTGAAAAATAACCATTTTAATTTAGGGGTTGACAGGTCTATTTCAACACTATAATTGAAAATTAATATGTTTGATGTAAGATTTTTTTCAAATTTAACAATTTTTTTTAACCATTTAAGGAGGAGCTCGTGAAAGATGGTATAATTTTTAATCGTCGGGCATCGGGTCTGGTTCGCGAATTGTCCTGGTTCGATGTTTTTATTTTTGTTGTTGCAGGTCCTGCGGCTTCAGGAGTAATGTTCTACTCTGTTTCAACAGCAGCCGATTTTCCCGGAGCAAATTTACCCTTATCATTTCTGCTGGGATTATTGATCTTTCTGCCCATTACCCTATTGGTAGCGATAAACTCCGCCACAATGCCGCGCTCGGGAGGTCTTTACATTGCTATTAGCAGGGTTCTGGGACCGACCCTGGGTTATTTAAGTGCCTGGTTACTTTTTATCGGTTACGGGATTTCCAGTGGGGTACTTGGTTATCTCATTGTCGGGCTTATTGGCTCGGCTTTTTCTACGGCTGGATTAGCCAGTTCAATTTTATGGCTCAGCAGCTTGGGCACTTCTATGCAAACACCTTTATGGCAGACAATTGGTGGTATAATCTGGGTTATCTTTTTCTGGATAATTGCCTATACGGGAATTAGGAAAATTAAAAATATCATGCGAATAGCCTTTTTCATTCCCATGATCGGGACAGTAATAGCAATAATATCATTTTTTTTGAGTGGCGGTTTTGACAGTGTAGCTGCTGCTTTTAATTCAACCTGGGGAGCTAATGCTTTTCAAACAATCCTTTTAAAAGCAAATGAATTAGGCTGGCAACAGCATTCTCTATCCTGGGCAAGCACTATTGAAGCATTGATAGTAGTTTTATGGGCTTATCAGAGCATTACCATAATCAATTATGCTGGTGGAGAAATTAAAACTCCCAAAACCAGTATGGTAAGAGGATTTATGATCGGAACAGTTTTTGTGGGCTTATTTTATATAGTAATTGTCTGGGCTGTCTATTCTGCTTTTGGGAAATTTATTGGCTGTTACGATTTTCTTTATGATAATCATCCTGAGGTATTGGCCGGAATAATGGGTAAGGCAGTGCAACCATCAGTACCTTTCTATTTCATGGCAATAGCCAAAAATATCTGGTTCGGATTGATTGTGGCAATTTCCATTGCTCTCTGGTTCGCGAATTCCATTTTACCCGGCTTTCTGGCTAATTCCCGTATGGCTTTTGCTCTGTCTATGGATAGATCATTTCCTAAATCGCTTTCAGCTGTTAATCGCCGTACAGGTTCGCCAACCAATGCTGTTCATTTAAACGCTTTTTTCTGTATGATCGGCGTATTGATCATGGTTTTATCAGTTAAAGTTATCCTTTCAATTCTGCTTTTCACTTCATTTTTTATTTTCTGGGCTTTTGGATTAAGCGCCATGCTCCTCCCTTATCACAAGAAAGATATCTATGAGAGATCTCCGGTAAAATGGGAGGTATTTGGCATTCCGGTAATGACAATATTAGGCGGATTCACATTTATTGCGGGCTGGTTCTTTTTGTATTTATCAATGGAAAATTTTTCCCCTGCCATTATGCTTACCTTAATTGGAGTAATGCTGGCTGGTTTAATAGTATATCTGGTACAGCAGAACAAGAATAAAAAAGCCGGTATAGATATGAATAAACTGTATTCTCAGATTCCTCCGGAATAAGGAGCCTGTTTTGAACAAACTATTCTTTTCAGTTGATGTACACGGGGCTGACAGTGTTTGGCAAAAATGGCTTAATGTACCGGAAATTTATGGTGTTGATGCCATGTTGTTATGCGGAGATCTGAGCGGTAAATCATTGGTACCAATCATTAAACAGAAAAATGGTTTTAATAAAGCGTTCTATTTTGGAAATAACTGGACTCTGAAAACTGAGCTGGAAACTGCTGAAATGGAGAAAAGAATTCGATCTGCCGGCGCATATACACTAAGGTGTGATCAGGAAATGATCGAAAAGTTACAAAACAATCCAGCTCAAGTAGAGAAAATTATGCTGAATAAGATCAAAGAACGAATGCAAAATTGGCTGGAACTGCTTCTCAAAAAGGTGGATGTAGGAAAAACTGATGTTATCGTAATGCCGGGTAATGATGATGATTGGGAAATAGACGAAGTAATAAAATCTTTCGAACCGCGAGGTATTCACTGGTGTTTAGATAAGGTGGTTGAAGTACTGGGAATACCTATGATAAGCCTTGATTATGTTAACCCAACCCCCTGGGACACACCCCGTGAAGATAAGGAAAAAGGTATTAAAAAAAGGATCAAAAATCTGGTAAAAAGGCTGGATGACCCCGGTAGATCAATTTTTAATTTTCATGCACCTCCCTATGGTACCATGCTGGATCTTGCACCTGAACTGGACGCAAATAAAAAACCTGTGACTGTTGCAGGGCAGGTCAATTTTGTTCATGTGGGAAGTAAGGCAGTGTACGAAGCTCTGGAAAAATATCAACCCATGCTGGGTCTGCATGGTCATATTCATGAATCTTATGGTACCGATAAAGTTGGTGAAACTCCAGTTGTAAATCCCGGATCTGAATACGGTGAGGGGATACTACGCGGTTACATAATCGAAATTGATGATGGTAAAGTTATCGATCATTGGAAAGTGGAGGGATAATGGAATGCCCATTCCTGCCGGAAAAAGTGAAATATACTGCTGAAGAATTACAGCAGCAGGAGAAAGATCTAATGGAACTGCTTGATCTTGTGATGCTAAAAGCGGAAGAGCATAAAGTCACTATAAGAGTTACAGGCTCACTGGCTTTCCGTATTAAAGCTTCGGAATACAGTTATATAGCCTATCAGAATAACCGCTGTCTGGCAGACCTTGACCTGGTAACCTATAGTAAAAATATCACTCAAGTGCAGGATCTGTTCTTCGAACTGGGGTGGAGTGAAAACCAGAATGTGCTACGTCTTTTTGGAAATAAACGCCGTATATTTTATCATCCTGAAGAACAGTTACACGCTGATATATTTCTGGACAAACTCAGATTCTGCCACGAAATAAATCTGAAGAACAGATTACAGATCGATTATCCCACTATCAGTTTGATTGATCTCTTACTGGCTAAATTACAGATTGTTGAAATTAATCAAAAAGATCTTATCGATCTG
>LKUH01000455.1 GCA_001412425.1 Candidatus Cloacimonas sp. SDB | reverse complement strand
CCCTTGGATAAAATCTGCGATTTTATCCCTGATTACATCAGCATGAAATAATAACAGGATACCCACCCCGCCCACTGGAATGTTAAACCACAGATTTATCTGCCACTAATGGCAGGTAGACACAGAAAACACAGGCTACCGCATTTTATTATTAGCAACTATTAACTCTATTATTTGTTAAAGAATATTTAAATCTTTCTCTGAATTTTTAAGATGAAAAAGTGGAAGTATTAAATCTCTAGCCTTAATCTAAGGTTTATCTTTTTAATGTAATTATTTCTCTGCAAGTATTACTCATCTAATGGACTTTTACTCCAAATATGTTCTTTTTTGCCACATGAGTGTAGATCATAGTGGTCTGGAGATTTTTATGACCTAACAATTCTTGTACTGTTCTGATGTCATCCCCCTTTTCCATTTGATAAATTTTTTTTATCTCTGCTAAATGATCCATTAATTTTTCATGGACAGTGATGGGGAGTACAGTTCTTCGATTCTGATTTCCTTTACCCGATCTTACTATTAAAATATTCTGCTCTAAATCCAAATCTTTAAATACGCTTTGTATTGAATAAAATACAGTAAAATATAAATGCTAGAATAATAAAAAAATCACACAGAGACACCAATAACACAGAGATTAATGAAATAAAATTAAAAAAATCATGGTTGAATCAATATCGAGTATAATTAATAAAGATATATAATAAATCTTTACGTACTTTGTAGCTTTGTGTGAGAAATAAAAAAAATACTAACAAATCAATGAAGCTGAAAGCGGGTAAACTCGCTGCAGTTTAACTCAACCGTTATCCTAAAATTAATTAATTTTTTATTTGCATTTATATGTATTCTATTGTATGCTATTAGTGTCAATAGATAACATAATATTTAAGGAGAATACTATGTCTAAAACTGTTACTTTAAGACTTGATGACAAGATTTATAAGCGTTTTAAAAAACTGGCTGAAGAAGACAATCGTTCCCTTTCCAATTTTATAGAAACATCTACGCTGCGCTATATCGAAGAGCATGGATATGTTGATGATTTTGAAATGGATGAGATCAGAAATAACCGCAGTTTGAATCTCAGCATTAAAAAAGGATTAAAAGATGCAGCATTGAAGAAAGGGAAATTTGTTGAGTAATTTCAGAATATTTGAAACTGACGAGTTTAAGAAAAAGCTTGATAAACTTTCTGCAAAGAATCGGAAGCTTATCACTTCAAAATTAAAAGACTACGTTTACCCTCAATTAAAAGAAAATCCTTTTTGGGGAACAAACGTCAAAAAACTGAACGAATACGATCCTGATACATGGCGTTATAGAATGGGAAAGTACCGTATATTTTATTCCATTGGCAAAGAAGATGATATAATCTATATATTGACAATTGAGGCTAGAAAAGACGCTTATAAAAAGAAAGGATAAAAAAGAGCTCCACCGAATTCAGTATAGCCTTTCGGTTATCCAGAATCGATGAGCTCAGGACGTTATGCGAAAAAAAATATGGGGCTTTCGCTATGTTATCCACTGCCTTGGACCAGTCTACGGCATAGATAATCCTTCTAATCGATTGTAGGCTTCTTGTTATCGTAATGCACTGCAACTAGCTGAAGACAATGGTATCAGATCCATCGCTTTTCCTTTTATGTCTAAAGGCGCTTTTGGTTATCCACTGGAACCAGCTTCGCGGATTGCTCTAAACGCAATCTTCGAGATACTGCCCAACCTTTTGACCGTTAATCATATTCGCCTTTTTTTATTTAATAAAACTGATAAATTAGTAAACGAGGAAATTCTGACCGAACTCACGGGAAAGTGATTTAATGATGAGACAGAAGTGCTCAGTCACCGCTATTATCTCTTGCCTGAAATCCTCGAATATCTT
>LKUH01000454.1 GCA_001412425.1 Candidatus Cloacimonas sp. SDB | reverse complement strand
GTTTTTTCTTAGCCATAGGATACTCCTTGTGTTTTTTTCTTCAAATCAGGCAAGTCCACCTGATTTGTCAACAATCCCATGGTCACATGGACTAAACTTTAAATAGAATAATAAAAGTCACACTCTGCAGCAAAACAGAGTGTGACTTTTTTTATAATCACTGTTGAAAGACAAATTCGTCATTCTTAATATCTACCATAATTTTTGAACCGGGAATAATATTACCTTCCAGCATTTCAACTGCCAGTTTATTCTCAATTTCTTTCTGTAAAACTCTTTTAAGTGGTCTGGCACCGAATTGCGGATCAAAACCGGCTTCAACGATCTTGTTTATTGCATCCTCAGAAAATTCCAGTCTGATATTTCTGCCAGCCAGTCTCTGATTAAGAAGTTCTATCTGCATTTTTGTTATCTTTTTAATCTGTTCTTTTTCCAGTTTATGAAAGATAATTATATCATCCAGACGGTTAAGAAATTCCGGCAGAAAATGTTGCTTTAAAGCTTCTGTAAGATTAGCCTTGATCTCTTCTTCAGGTATATCACCCATGTCAAAAATATACTGGGAAGCGACATTTGATGTCATGATAATTACCGTATTTTTAAAATCGACAGTTCTTCCCTTGCCATCGGTCAACCTTCCATCGTCCAGGATTTGGAGAAGAACATTAAAGACATCTCTATGAGCTTTTTCAATTTCATCCAGAAGAATAATACTGTAGGGTTTTCTCCTCACGGCTTCCGTAAGATAACCGCCCTGTTCATATCCCACATAACCAGGAGGGGCACCTATTAATCTGGCAACTGAATGTTTTTCCATAAATTCACTCATATCAATTCGAATAAGAGCTTTTTCTGTATCAAACAAAAATTCGGCCAGAGTTTTTGCCAACTCGGTTTTACCAACTCCGGTAGGACCCATGAAGAGGAAAGTTCCAATTGGTTTTTCAGTATCGGACAGTCCGCTCCTGGATCTTCTTATGGCATTAGACAAAGCTGAGATACCCTCTTTCTGCCCCACAACTCTGCGAGCCAGCTTAGCTTCCATATTTACCAGTTTCTGCATTTCACCCTGTAAAAGTTTGGAAACGGGTATTCCTGTCCATTTGGCCACTATTTCAGCAATCATTTCCTCATCGACCTTCTCTTTGAGCAGTTGCTGATCTTTGGGAATTTGATTGATCTTGTTCTGAAGATCTTTTAATTCCTGCTGTTTCTGAACCAGATCACCGTATTTCAGTCTGGAAACTTTATCAAGTTCACCTCTACGTTCAGCGATTTCTGCTTCAGCTTTTAATCTGTCGATTTCTTCTGAAATCTGGCTGATCTTTGCTAATATGCTTTTTTCATGCTCCCAGCGAACCCTTAATTCAGATTGTTTATCTTTGAGATTTGCCATCTCTTCTTTAATTTTTTCGATTCTGCCCAGAGACACTTTATCTTTTTCTTTTTTAAGAGATAGATTTTCAATCTCCAACTGCCTGATCTTTCTTTCTACCGCTTCCAGCTCCTGAGGCATTGAATCTATCTCCATTCTTAAACTGGCACAAGCTTCATCTACCAGATCAATTGCCTTATCCGGAAGAAATCTGTCAGAAATATATCTATTGGATAAAACTGCAGCTGAAACAAGAGCCGTGTCCGTTATCTGCACACCGTGGTGAACTTCATATTTATCCTTGATCCCGCGTAAAATAGAAATTGTTTCATTAATTCCCGGCTCATTAACAAGCACAGGTTGAAATCTCCTTTCCAATGCTGCATCTTTTTCAATATATTTTCTGTATTCAGCTAAGGTTGTTGCACCTATGCAATGCAGAGTTCCTCTTGCTAAAGCAGGTTTCAGCATATTTGAAGCATCTACTGCCCCTTCTGCCGCCCCAGCGCCGACAACGGTATGGATCTCGTCAATAAATAGAATTATCTTTCCTTCTGCCTTTTCTACTTCATTCAGTACTGCTTTCAATCGATCTTCAAATTCACCTCTGAACTTTGCTCCTGCCAGGAGGGACCCCATATCGAGCTCCAGTATTTCTTTGTGTTTAAGGTTTTCCGGAACATCAAGATCTATCACTCTGCGAGCTAATCCCTCTACTATAGCCGTTTTACCTACTCCCGGTTCACCAATTAAAACCGGATTGTTTTTTCTGCGACGGCTTAGAGTCTGAATTGTTCTGCGTATTTCCTGATCTCTTCCTATAACCGGATCAAGCTTGCCTAAACGGGCTAATTTTGTTAAATTGCGAGCATATTTTTCCAGAACCTGATATTTTGCTTCAGGATTCTGATCGTTAACCTTCTGATTACCCCTGATCTCTTTTAGAGCTTTCAATATCTTATCTTTTGAGAAGTTGTATTTATTAGTGATCTGAGGAAGTTTTCCTGAAATGATCAATGCTATTAAAAGATGCTCAACGCTGACATATTCATCCTGTAATTTTCCTGCTTCCTTTTCTGCTAAAGAGAATATCTCATTCAGTTCACGGGATAATCCGGTTTGATATACACCGCTTATCTTAGGTTGCTCCTGTAAAAATATATTCAGATCTTCTATGAGATGATTTGCATCTATGTCGATCTTCTTCAGTAATGATTGAACAAATCCTCCTTCCTGTTGAAGTAAAGCAAGCATTAGATGAGCAGGTTGAATTTCCTGATGGCCCAGATCTTCCGTGATCTGCCTGGCTTTTTCCAGAGCTTCCTGCGATTTAATAGTAAATCTGTTCAAATTCATATTCTCTCCTACATATAAATATTTTTTTATTGATACACAAAATCATATAAGTGTTTACTATTTAAAAGAATTATAAGACACTAAATCCTCCAGGGATTTTAAATTTCTCTCTCCTTTACTTACTGCCGGATAACCAATCGGCAGAAGTGTGACAATTTTATGATCTCGGGGTAATTTGATCAGATCAGCTAAAGCATCATGATTAAATGAACCGATCCAGCAGCTGCCCAGGCCCAGTTCAACTGCCTGCAGATTTATATGTTCCGCTGCAATCGATGCATCCACTGTATAGGCTGGCTGGCCACATTTCATTACATAATCAGTATTGTCTGCACAGACTGCTATTGACAACGGAGCTTCTGCTGCAAATTTCTGGCCATTACAAATTTCTGTCAATTTTGCCCTTTTATCAGGGTCGCTAATTACAACAAAATGGTATGGTTGCGTATTACGAGCTGAAGGAGACAACCTGGCTGCTTCCAGAATTTCCTTCAACTGTTCTTTTTCCACTGGTTTATTCAAAAATTTACGCACACTGAATCTGTCTTTAATGCTTTTAACAATCATAAATCCTCCTTTCTACATCTATATTTTCAAAATTATTAAAATGTAATATTTCAGGAAATAATTGATCAAAATTTTAATCCTGTTCCAGTATGAATATACATAAATCCCCAAGTAAATCAATCATTTAATTTATTAATTTCTTTTAAAGCTCAATCAATAACAAAATATAAGCCATCTTCCCTACATGTCAAATGATAGTTAGCACTTTACGCTTGAGAGTGCTAAAAAAAATTTGCATTTTAATTTTTCTTAATTATAATATTCATTGAATTTGAAATATAAGGAGGTGTTAATCATGAAAGTAGTACCTTACAAAAAAGACAGGAATTATTATCCTATGATGTCTGTTTTTGACAATTTTATGGACCGTTTTTTCGATGAAGAAGCCAGTCGGGATATTCAACGTTCTATTCCAATGGACATTATTGAGCAGGATGACAAATTCATTCTTGAAGCAAGCCTTCCTGGTTTTAAGAAATCCGATATAAATCTAGCTATAGAAGACAATGAACTAATAATTGAAGCCAAGAAGGAAGAGAAGAAGGAAGAAGAAAAGGGTAATTACTGCCGTTGTGAAATCTTTAAAGGCAATTATCGCAGAGTTCTTTCGCTTTCCGACAACATCAACAAGGATAAGATAGACGCCAAATTAGATGATGGTATCCTATCAGTGATAATTCCCAAACAGGAACCTAAACCTGCTCAAAAAATTAAAGTATCGTAGGATAATATAACCGGAGAGCCGTGGAGTACTTCCACGGCTCTTTGTTTATTATTGACTTTTTGAAGGTTATTGAAATTTTTGTAAAAAATATTCTGGAGGTAATTATTGGATTTCATTAATAATCACACGACCAATTTTACTATCAAATCTGGAGGTTTTAAAATGAAAAAAAACATCATGCTTGTAAGTCTGCTGATCATTTCTGCAATTGGTTTATTTGGACAATATCCTTTAACGTCTGATAATAAAAGTCCTTTTGTAGATGTTGTCAAAAATATTCGTGAATCTGTTGTTAACATTAAAGTTGAATATGAAATGTCGTTAAATCAGGGTGAAGCTTTTCCATTCGATGCTGATATTTTTCGCTTTTTCTTCCCCGATTTACCCCGAGATCAGACACCACGAAATAGAAAATCATTATCTATGGGTAGTGGATTTATTTTTAATTATGATGGTAAGAAAGCTTACATAATAACCAATTATCATGTTGTTCAGCATGGTAAGGAAGGTGAAATAATTGTCACACTAGCTGATAAAGCAAAGTACAGGGCTGAAATAATCGGATTGGATTCAGACACAGACCTAGCTGTTATTGCTATTGAGACAGACCTTGAAGAAGAAATTACAGTAGTTCCTCTGGGAGATTCTGACACAATTGATATCGGTGAATGGGCAATTGCGATCGGAAATCCTTTTGGGCAACTTGGTCTGGAAAGAACTGTAACAGTGGGAGTAATTTCTGCCACAGGCAGGGCTAATCTTCAATTTGGTGTAGATTCACCTCTTTATCAGGATTATATTCAGACAGATGCAGCTATAAATCCCGGAAACAGTGGTGGCCCGCTTTTAAATTTGCGAGGAGAAGTTATTGGAGTTAATGCTGCCATTACCAGTACAAGTGGCGGTAATGTGGGCATAGGTTTTGCCATTCCGATTAATCTAGCTAAGAAAGTCTCTTCCGATCTAATAGAGTCGGGGATTGTGACCCGAGCTTACATAGGAATCTTACCGCAGGAAATAGATCATGATCTCAGACAGAGTCTTTCACTTCCGGAAGTAGCTGGAGTTCTGGTTGCTAAAGTCGAAAATGACACTCCCGCTCAGAAAGCCGGAATGAAAAAGGGAGATGTAATCATTAAGTTTAATGAAAAAACAATACCCAATGTAGCCAAATTCCGTATAGAAGTAGCTAATAGCCCTATTGGAGAAAGACTGCCAGTAACCATAATCAGAAATAAGCAGGAAAAAGTCCTATCAGTTGAACTTATTCCCCGACCAGATGATCTTACTCCGGAACCGGTTCAAGAGGAAAGTTCTGATCTAGGTAATCTCGGCCTGGAAGTAGAAAGTTTAGATGGTAAATATGCCCAGGAACAGAACATATCTGAGGATAAGGGTGTAATTATAACTAATGTACTGCCAAATTCTCCAGCTTCTAATTCGGGATTAAAACCTGGTGACATAATTTTGGAAATCAATCAGCATGAGATTAAAGATCTTAAGGATTACGAAACTGTAGTTGGTGAATTAAATGAGGATATCGTTCTGTTATACATTAAAACAACGGACGGCAACTATCGTTTTGTCACGATTAATCTTAAAAAATAGCATTGTAAAGAGCTTGGTAGAAATCCCCGCTGGATCCAGCGGGGATTTTTTGTTTTAAATATTTTCAGCTGATTATCTAAAAATCAGGAGATAAGCTGATATAGTAAGAAGGTTTACTAACATTAATCCAATCTGTATTCCAGGCAATATCGAATTTCAAAACAAAATAACCGAGATTTAATCGAGGACCAAAACCAAAACCCATTTTAATATCTTTCAGTATATCATCTTTCATGCCGACAAAATCTTGATTGTTTTCCCAGATAGCTCCCACATCAATAAAAGCACTACCTCGAATATTATATAGCATTAGCGGTAACGGAAAAGCAAATTTCAGATTATCAAGGAAGGGAAATCTTAATTCGCTACTGAAAATCACTTTTTTTCTCCCCTCCAGTTCAGCATCGTCAAAACCTCTGATTCCATTATAATAATCCATATCAAATTTCTTATCCGTATCTCCCAGAACAACCCCGGAAAAAAGTCTGAAGGCGAAGGAATAT
>LKUH01000453.1 GCA_001412425.1 Candidatus Cloacimonas sp. SDB | reverse complement strand
GGGGTTTTTTGCACTTTTAATAAAATCAATGGGAGTTATATCAACTTCCGCAATAGAAATCTTCTCGTGAAAAGTTACGATTATCTCACCCTGGTCAAAATACCTGATATAACAATCTTCAAAGATCCACTCTTCTCCGTTCCAAACAGCATTTTTTGCAGTTATTTTTTTATCAATTTCTCCGTTTTCCGGATCAAAAGATGTAATATCTATAGTCTTAAGGATATTGCGGTAACCGTCAAAAAAACCAATATAATAGAGATTATTGCTGCTGCCCAGATAATGGATTTTAGATCGCATTTTCTTATCTTCAATTTTTTGATTCTTGATCTTTTCTTCGTAAATGTACTGCCTGTATTCTTCTGTTTTAGGAAGTACAAACTCTCCCAGCAACATCACTACAATGCTAATTAATAATCCTATCCAAAATAAAGGCGTTACCATTCTTACTATACTTATCCCCGCACTTCTGATCGCAATTGATTCATGATATTTTGATAACATGTTCATCAAGAACATTCCGGATAATAAAACAACTACAGGTGAAGTTAATAAAAACAGATAAGGTAATCTTAATAAAAAAAATAATGCCATTTCCTCTGCAGTTGCACCTCTTCTTATTAACCTGGGCATTCTGTCAGATACTTCAACAACAATCATTAATACAGAAAATGCCAGCAAAATTATGAGCAGTATTTTTGTATATTCTCTGATTACATATTTATCAAGTATTCTCATTTTAACTTAAATTTCCTCAGAATTCTAGTAAATAACCCGCGAATATCGATAAATTTCATTTCTTTAACCGAAAATATGACTAAATAAATTCCCAGAGCAGCGAATAAAATATTTGAGGCCCACATAGCCAGAAATGGCGATATTTGACCCTTATCAGCCAATTCCTCCCCCAGGGTTAAAGTTCCGTAATAAATTAGAAAAACAATGGAACTGACTGAAAATGCCATACCAACTCCACTACTTCGAGTCATCATACCCACCGGCGCTCCTATTAAAACAAAGATTAAACAGGCTACAGCAATTGCATATTTTTTATGTATCTCAACCATATATTTATTAACATCTTTTTCCAGTCTGTTAATTTTATCCTTATTTATGTTCTTGGAATTATATAATTTTTTCAATTTCTTTTTGTTTTCCTGGATCTTTACAACTTCCGACCTTGTTGTTGCAACAGTATCTGATTCCAATTCAGCAATTTTCTCTTCCAAATCTATCAGTTCACTTTCAGCTGAAAGAATATCTTGTCTCCTCTCTTTTACGATCTGATACATGGCTTTGGAACTAAGCTCCCTGTCACTGCGGTAATCTGTACCCTCCTCATTCAACTGATAACCCAGATCTGGTAAATTGAGAATGAATTTTTTAAATTTAATCAGTTGATATTTATCTGGATCCTGGGGATCACTTTCATGTCTTTGACCATCAAATAATATTGTTCTTAAACTGTTGCCCCCATTAGATAATTCTATAATTCCCTCTTTCGCTGTGATAGCTTGAGGAAATCTGGAATTCTCGGTATCATAAATAATAATTCCCTTTAATTTATTATCGACTCTTTCTCGGGCAAAAATCGTATAGTTCTTCATCGTAATAAAAGTACCTGGTTCAATTGCTGTGACAGGTCTTCGGTAATTAGCTTTTATCATTAAATTCTTTAACCTGTGATTAGTTTCAGGCAGAATGCTGTTGTTGAAAAAAATCATGAAAATCGATAAAAAAAAGGTGGCAATTACTGTTGGTTTTAAAAGGGAATAGACATTAATCCCACAAGCTTTAAAAGCCACCAGCTCATTATCAACAGATAATCTACCGAAAGACATAATTGTTGCCAAAAGAACTGCCATAGGAATTGTTAATGCCAGCATAAAGGGTAAGCTTAAACCAAAAATCGAGATTATCATCTCGAAATCCAGCTTCTTTACGATAATCAAATTCAATAGATCCAGTATCTTATCCAATAGCATTACAAATGTTGTTACTATCAGAGAAACAATAAAGGGTTTGAAATTCTCGCGTAAGATATATTTTTCCAGAATTTTCATTTGATCATTTCCAGAAACTCCGCTTCTGTTAGAATTTTTATAGTATCAATTTTCCTGGCTTTTGTAAGTTTGCTGCCGGGATTTTTTCCTACCAGAAGATAATCCAGTTTTTTGCTAATCCCTGAAACAACCCTTCCACCATTCTGTTCAATCCTATTTTTTATTTCATTACGACTATAATTTTCTAAGGTTCCGGTTACCAGAAAACTATTCCCATTTAGTTTATTAACGAGATCTTCCCTTTCAGCTTGCATCCGTAAACCAGCTTTCTTAAGTTTTGCTATGGTTTCCTGGTTTTTCTTCACAGCAAAAAAATTAATCAAAGACTGAGCTG
>LKUH01000452.1 GCA_001412425.1 Candidatus Cloacimonas sp. SDB | reverse complement strand
AAAAGTATGGTGACATTTGGCACTATTGTAAATAGTGCCTGATCTAAACTTTTCAATCTCATTCGTTGTTAATTATTTTTCACTATTCTTCCCATCAGACTAATTTCTTCTGGAATAAAAGTTGCATATTTATAGTGATTATAAAATTTAAGGGGTAATTATGAAAGTAAACAAATCAGCAATAACAATATTTTTAATGTTTATCTGTGTAAATATATTCTCTTTTGAAATTTCTCAGACAATTAATTTTGGGGAACCGGCTCTGGAAGAGAAAGGTGATTATGTCAAAATTGAACTTGCCGGATGCCGCAGTATTGGCAATCCAGGAGAACCAGAACTCCCTAGAACACCTCTCACACTGCTCCTGCCTTCCGGGCACATCGCCCGGACTGTGGAATTAAATCTGTCGGGTAAAATCAGGATTCCGGGATATTTTAATATTACACCCGTGCAGAGAGAATACCCGATAGGATTCTCCGAAAATATCGAGTTTACACAACCTGACCCGCTGATTTACAATTCTGAAAAAATGTTCCCTGTAGAAAAATCCGCCGGTTTGCAGACCCATTTTTCCAGAGGACACAGTCTTGCCTTCCTCAATATATGCCCATTCGAATACTATCCTGTCAGCGGAGAACTCTATTATTATTCCGAAATCGAGGTAACGGTTAATTCCAATATAGATCCTGAAGCTTTTGAACAGAATAGCAGATTTTACAGGAATGACGAAAGGACCAGAGCAAAGATCACTTCCCTGATCGATAATCCCGAAGCAGTCAGCTTATATTCCGATCTGCCTGAAAATGACAGATACGATCAATATGATTATCTCATAATTACCAATTCCGACCTGGAAGAATATTTACTGCCTCTGGTGAATTATAAGAATACAACCGGTATTCTGACTGAAGTAATGCTTATTGAGAACATTCAAACTGATTACACTGGTGACGACCTGCAGGAAAAGATAAGAAACTGCATTATCGATCAATATGAAAATCAAGGGATAGAATATGTTCTACTGGCCGGAGACGTCGAAATAATTCCGCACCGGGGATTCGCTGATAACGCCGGCGGATATGAATATGATTATGATATCCCAGCTGATATTTATTACAGCAACCTGGATGGAACCTGGAATGACGATGGAGACAATATGTGGGGTGAAGCCGGCGAAGATGACCTTCTGGGAGAAATCTTTATCGGCAGAATGGCAGTTGATTCTCCTGAAGAAATAACTAATTTTGTTAATAAAACCATACTTTACCAGAGTCAACCCTTTGTAGAAGATATTCAGGAAGCCCTGATGATCGGTGAAGATCTGGGCTGGGTTGCCTGGGGTATGGACTATAAGGAAGAAATACGACTGGGCTCAGATAGTTTTGGTTATACAACAGCCGGAATATCCGATAATTTCAACGTTAACACTCTCTATGATCATCAATTTGTCTGGTCTGCCTATGGTGACCTTATTCCCCTGCTGAACGATGGTCCTAATCTGGTAAATCATATGGGACACTGTAATACAACTTATGCTATGAAACTCAATAATCCCGATATTACCGAAAATAACATTACCAATGATGGCTTAGAAAACGGATTCAATATTATTTACTCTCAAGGCTGCTATTGCGGAGCCTTTGATAACAGAACAACTTCCGGAACTTATACGGACGATTGTATTACCGAGGTATGGACTGGTTTGGCAACAGGACCCGTTGCCATGGTCACAAACAGCCGCTACGGGTGGGGAGATATTGATAACACTGACGGATCTTCTCAATATCTGGACAGACAGTTCTTTGATGCTATTTTTGGAGAGGATCTTACCATAATTGGTGAAACTCAACAGGACAGTAAAGAGGATAATATACCTTTTATTGATTATATTCAGAATCGCTGGTGTTTTTATTGCTCAAATCTTTTCGGCGATCCCACTCTGGATATCTGGACCGATCAGCCTGAAGATCTATCTTTAAATCACAACGGAGTTTACATCATCGGTCAGCAGGAATATTTCCTCACTGTTCATAATACTGCCGGATTTCCGGTTGAAAACGCCAGAGTAGCTCTTTCTGTAGATAATGTCTGTGTCGGCAATGGATATACTGATGTATCCGGTATCGTCAATATCCACCTCAGCAGCGATGTAGTTATCCCGGGAGAGATGACAATTTCTGTAACCGGGCATAATCTAATGCCTGTCAATGATATTATTCCCATTATCCCGCCGGAAGGTCCCTATGTAATTCTGGAAAATTACAGTGTCTTATCTGGAGATGACGATTATATTGAAGCAGGAGAAACTGTGTATCTGGATGTTAATTTACACAATATCGGAGTAGAAGCTGTTGGCTCAATTGAAATGAACTTAACTTCTGACGATGTTTTTCTTACTTTTATTGAAGATACTGTAACCTTTACTTCCATCGCGCCGGGAGAAACGGTTTCTCTGGAAAATGCTTTTTCTTTTTCAGTTTCTGAAGATGTTCCAGATCATCATCCGGTGCAACTGACAGGTGCTATATCTTCAGAATCTGAGACCTGGAATACCTGGATCAATCTTATGATCTATGAACCTAATGTCTTCAGCGTAGAACCGGGAGCTTTTGAACTGGAACTGGGTTATCAGGATATTGTAAATGAGATCCTCACACTTTCCAATACAAGCGATCGTACTGTTGATTACACTATTTTAACTCAAAAACCATTGACCCGGGATATTACAGGCTCTTACATCGGTTGTAATACAGCTGAATTTACTCCCGGTGAAACAACCAACTGGTTATTCACAATATATAATCTGAGCCCCGATAATGAATGGATCTCGGATATTGTCGTAGATTTCCCGGCTGGAGTAACAGTGAACGCTGCAGCAGATTTTGTGGGCGGAGCAGGTGGTCCCATGCTGTATGACGGAACAACAGGTGAGGCAGTTTCGCTTAACTGGCATGGTGAAACTTCTATGGGTTATGGAGTACTGCATCAGAATCAGGCAGCTGTAGCTTCCGTAAATGTTACTATTTCAGCTGAATTTACCGGATATCTCACCCTGAAT
This sequence comes from Candidatus Cloacimonas sp. SDB, assembly GCA_001412425.1. GTDB lineage: Bacteria > Cloacimonadota > Cloacimonadia > Cloacimonadales > TCS61 > SDB. The sequence goes on along the minus strand of LKUH01000452.1, from coordinate 8,972 downwards.
TATCAGATCACCGGAGATAATTACGGGAGTGATCCTCATACTTTGAATGGTGCTCTGCAGCTGGAATACCCGCTCAGCTGGATATCCCTTTCTTCCACTTCCGGAACTTTAACAAGCGGAGAAAATGAGGATATAGATATTACCTTTGATGCTAACGGTCTGGAACTGGGCCTGCACAACTGCGAGATTCTGATCAGCGACGGTGACAGGGATGTTAAAAAAGTATACGTTTCCCTGCTGGTCAACAATACGGATTCCGAAGATTCAGAGATCACAATTAAACCGGCTTTAATAGGCAACTACCCTAACCCTTTCAATCCGCTGACAAAGATCTTTTTCAGCTTAAATTCCCAGACTGCTGAGAAAGCAGAATTAAGTATCTATAATCTCAAAGGTCAAAAGATCAGACAATTTCCTGTCAGTTCAAACGGAATAAAAGAAGTTAAAGAAAATGAATATTCGATAATCTGGGATGGTACTGATCATCTCGGAAATGAGGTTCCCAGTGGAATATATTTTTACCGACTTCAAGCGGAAGAAATTAATTCCACCAGAAAAATGTTATTATTAAAATAAAACATACTGGAGTTTTTAAATTATGAAAAATCTGCTGCTAATGATAGTGCTTTTATTGATATCTGCTCATTTATTTTCAGTTAACGGAACAGAATCCGAAATTTATCAAAACCCTTTTCTGGGACATTATCTCACCCCGGAAGAAATAGATCTCACCATTTACCGAGATCGTGATTTTTATGAAACAGATCCTCCGGTTGGATTTATTCATAATATTGCTGAATTCGAACCTATGCAGGGCGTGCTGATCAGATACCCTTTCGGACTGCCTTATAATTTAATAGCTGCAATGTCAGAAGAAACTATGGTCACTACTATTGTGTCGGGCGTGTCCCAGGAAAATACAGTAATGGGAATTTATAATTCCACTGGAGTGAATACAGCAAATTGCAATTTTCTGTATGCCTCCAGCGATTCATACTGGACCAGAGATTATGGTCCCTGGTTCGTGATTGATGGTAACGGTGATTTCGGTATAGTAAATTTTCCCTATAATAGACCCAGACCCAACGATAATGATATCCCTCTGGAAGTAGCAGAATTACTGGAAATTGAAATTTTTGGAATGAATATTTATCATACGGGTGGAAATTACATGACTGACGGAATGGGTATTTCTGCTTCGACAGATCTGGTTCTGGATGAAAATCCGCAGCTGAATCAGGAAGAACTTTCCCTGTTGATGGAAGATTATCTCGGAGTCCATACTTATCATACAATTCCTGATCCCAATAATACCTACATCGATCATATTGACTGCTGGGGAAAATTTCTGGCAGTTGATAAAGTGTTAATCCGCTCAGTTCCGGAATCTCATCCGCAGTACGATGAAATCGAAGCAGTAGTAGATTATTTTGCAGAACAAATCTCTTCTTATGGAACTCCCTACCAGATCTTCCGGGTTTATACTCCCAATAATCAACCTTATACAAATTCGCTAATTCTCAATGACAGAGTATTTGTCCCTATCACGAATTCCAATTGGGATGACGAAGCAATTGCCGCCTACGAAGAAGCCATGCCAGGTTATGAAGTGCTGGGATTTTACTCCAGCAGCTGGGAATCTACCGATGCATTACATTGCAGAGCCAAGGGAATTGCTGATCAGGGTATGCTCTATATAAGCCATATACCTCTTCAGGGCGAACAACCTGCCAATGTTGAACTGGAAATATCTGCCGAAATCATCGCCTACAGCGATGAAGCTCTTTATAGTGATTCCCTGCTGGTTTACTACAAACTGAACGAGGAAGAATATTCATCTGTTCCAATGAATCTTCTGCAGGAAACCACTTATACTGCTCAGATACCGGCTGCTACGCAACAGGATTCCATTTCCTACTATATTTATGCTGCTGACGAATCAGGAAGAAATGCCAGCCACCCATTTATTGGCTCTCCCGATCCCCATGTTTTTTATATTATCCAATATCCCGAAATGGAAGTTAATATTACTGAAATCGAGACTGTACTGCAACCGGATGATATTATGTCCGGAACTTTTGATCTTGCCAACGTTGGTGGCGGAATACTGGAATACGATATTCTTACTATAGAAACTACTGAAAATGAAAGAGATATATCCGGATCCTATATTTTATGTTCCGCCGACAGTTATGATTCGGGTGCCAATGTTGACTGGAATTTCACGGTTTTCAACGGCAGTATGGATAACGAATGGCTCAATCAGGTAATTCTGAATTTCCCCGAGGGTGTCACCGTTAACTCAGCTTCCAATTTTACAGGTGGCTCAGGGGGTGATCTGATTTACGACGAAATCGCCGGAGACGGCGTAACTGTCACCTGGTTTGGAGAAACCTCTCTCGGCTACGGCGTTGTTCATAACGGAGAAACGGCTACTTCTACTGTGAATGTAACTTTAGATTCAGATCTGATCAGCAATATTATTATTGATTACCAGATTAATGGTGACCTATATGGAAATGATCCCCATTCTGTTAATGATCAGATCATTATTTCCGGATTGGGAGACGCAGCCGAATGGATCACACTGGATCCGCTTTCAGGCGAAATCGCTGCCGGAAACTATGAAGTAATAAATTACCAGATCGACGCTGCTGCACTGACTGATGGCATCTATACCTGTGATATCATTATAACAGGAAATGCTGTTTCTGATCTGATAATACCCGTTACGCTCACAGTAGATGGAACATCTTCACATGATAATGATATCCAGGAAAACATTCAATTGCTGAGTAATTATCCTAATCCCTTTAATCCCGAAACAAAAATTAAATACCAGGTAAAAAACGATAGTGAAGTTTCTATCAGAATTATTAATATGAAGGGTCAGATCATCAGAAATCTTGTCAACCGGCATCTAGAAGCTGGAGTATATTATCAGACCTGGGATGGAAAAGATGATGCTGGTTCTAAAGTGGCTTCAGGACTTTATTTCTATAAATTAGTCACAGATAAATATCAGATTACGGAAAAAATGCTCTTGCTAAAATAATCTGATCTGTAAAAATAATTACATGAAAATAAAGATCATAACAATACAGCTCATTTTATTGAGCTGTATTTGTTTATACTCCGATATAGTAAGTCTGGACAGTTATTCAGGAACGCTGAATGGAGGAGAGTCCGACACCCTAAACATCAATTATGACACTTCTCAATTGGATTTCGGCGTATATGACTATTATCTTAATGTTTTAAAAAATAATTCTACTACTATTTCGATTCCTATCCGGTTGAGAATCATCCCCCTATTTTTAGCTGCACCTCTTAATGTGGAAATCATCATTTCGGCAGGACTCGTTTATTTAAGCTGGGAAACTGTTCCGGGCAGTGAGGGTTATAAAATTTACCGAGCAGATAATCCTGACAGCGAATTTGTCCTGATCGGAGATTCACCTGATAACTCTTTTATCGATACTGCGGGTTCGGAAAAGGATTTCTACCGTATAACTGCTTACTATTCGGAAACTGAAATAAGGAACAAGTTGAATGAATAAAAATCTCTTGAAATCCGGAATTTTCCTTCCTTTAATATTTCTGCTATTACCCTTAGCAGGAGAACCTGTAAATTCCGAAACTTCTCTGCCCCATTATTTCACTGCTGAAGAACTACTGAACAAAGATTCTGTCGGAAGAGATTTTTATGAGACCGAACCTCCTACAGCTCCTGTTAGGAATATCGCTGAATTCGAGCAAATGCAGGGTGTACTTATCAGATATCCCTGGGGAATTTCGTACGAGATAATTGCTGAAATGTCCGAAGATGCAGTTGTCTATACGCTGGTGAGAGATCAAACTCAGGAAAATTATGTCACCAACCAATACAATAACAATGGTGTAAATCTGAATAACTGCGAGTTTATTCATGCGACCACAAATTCCTACTGGACCAGAGATTACGGACCCTGGTTCGTTGCCTATGGAAATAACCAGATCGGTATAGTCAATTTCCCCTACAACCGGCCCAGACCAGACGATGATGATGTGCCGCTGGCTGTAGCTGATTTTTTTGATATCGCAGTTTTTGGCATGAATCTTATCCATACGGGCGGAAATTATATGACCGATGCGTATGGCATTTCAGCTTCTTCCGACCTGGTGCTGGAGGAAAATCCTCTTTTGTCCCAAACACAAATTGACAGCCTTGTTCAGTCTTATCTGGGAATTGATACTTATCATCTGATCCCTGATCCCAATAATACCTATATCGATCATATTGACTGCTGGGGGAAATTTCTGGCAGTTGATAAAGTGCTGATCCGCTCAGTTCCGGAATCCCATGCCCAGTACGATGAAATTGAAGCAGTGGTGAATTATTTCTCTGAGCAAACAACTTCCTATGGAACACCCTACCAGATCTACCGGGTCTACACTCCTGACGATGAGCCTTATACTAATTCCTTAATTCTTAACAGGAAAGTTTTGCTCCCGGTAACCGGATCTTCCTGGGATGATGATGCTGTAGCTCTTTATCAAACAGCCATGCCCGGGTATGAAGTGCTGCCGTTTACCGGATCATGGGAATCTACCGATGCTTTGCATTGCCGTGCTAAAGGCATTGCCGATCTAGAAATGCTGGATATTCGGCATTATCCGGTCAACCAGACCATCTTTGAGAACGAAAGCTGCCTTTTGGAAGCTCTTATTATTCCCTATAGCGGAAATGAAGTGATTTCGGATTCATTGAAGGTATACTTTCGAGTAAATGGCAGTGACTGGAATTCTGTTCCCCTTATTCATCAAAGTAGTAATGCTTACCAGGCTCTAATTCCTTCCCAAAACGAAACTGATCTGATAGAATATTATCTGCATGCAGTTGATCAAGCGGGAAAAAGTGTAGATCATCCTTATATGGGAAGTTATGATCCTCATTCCTATACAGTTGGATCGAGCTCTCCTCTCCAAATCCAACCGGACAGCCTCTATGTGGAGTTGCCGCCAGATTCATCAGCTTCAAATTCGCTGATTCTGACAAATACAGGTGAAGTTGAGCTTTCTTACTCAATCCAGATAGACTCATTCAGAATGGATTATTTGTCATATACAGTTGATATTTTGCTGCGAAGAACTGAAACAGTTCATCTGGAAATTTACGATGCTGAAGATAATTTTATCAGATCCTTTGAATTTGAGAACCTGAATCCAGGTAAAAACTCGCTTCCAATTCATCTTTTAGATATTTATGATAATCCCTTACCAGAAGGTATTTACAAATATTCACTCCGGTCACCTTCCAATCAAATAACCGGAAAGATCCAGCTGAAATAGAGCAAATACTTTTGAGGATTTATAATTTAAAAAATCAGCTCAATATCTTTTCCAGGGCAGCCTGGTCCAAATTCTTTGCGATGGCATTGATCAGTTTCACAAGTTCATCAAAGTCATCCATACTGATACTGCAATTATGGCTGTGAGCGTAGCGGACGGGAACACCCAGAACAATGGCAGGAATCCCTCTGTTGGCAAGATGAAGTTGTTTTCCATCGGTACCTCCACCTTTCCTTACAGCTAATTGATATTTGATTTTATTTTTTTCAGCAACATCAATAACAAAATCCTTCAATTTCTTTTTCACGATCATGGTAGGATCAAATAATCTGACATGAACTCCTTTACCAAGAGCTGTCTGACTACTGTAAGGAATACCGGGAATATCATCAGCCGGAGCGCCTTCCAGAACAAAGCACACATCAGCATCGGTACGATAGGCGATTGATGTAGCCTCCCGGCACCCCACTTCTTCCTGCACTGAACCTACACAATATACTGTATTTGGATGTTCATTGTCTGCCAGAAATCTACCCAATTCAATTACTGCAGCTATTCCGGCACGATCATCAAAAGCTTTGGAAAATAATCTTCTGTTTTGGCCAATATAAGTGCAGTTGGTTTTAGGAACAATCTGATCCCCCAGCGCTATGCCAAAATTTTCTTCCGCATCTTTTTGGGAAACGGCTCCTATATCAACAAACATGCTGTTTATATCAAGATCCGAATCAGATCCTTTCTTAAAATGCACCGGAATGGAGCCAATGATACCGGCGTGGCGCTTTCCGTCTGATGTTACAATCTCGACAGGTGAGGACAGCAATGTATTTGGATTCCATCCACCAATGGGTTGCATTTTGATGAATCCGGAATCGAGTATATCAGCTACAATAAAACCTATTTCATCCATATGAGCTATGAACATTATTTTAGGGCTTTCTTCACTTTCGAACCTGAAAAACACTGATCCCAGATTATCTGAATAATAAGAAGCTGATGTTCCAAGCTGCTCTATCATGATCTGCTTTATCAGGCTTTCGTGCCCGGAAATCCCCGGTGTGGTAGTGAGTTTTTTAAGAAGATCAATTCTATCCAATTTCCCCTCCGTTAAGAATTATTAGCGATTTGAATATCAAAGTTTTTATTCATAGTGCTAAAATACTCTTTGTAATACTTTAAGGTTTCTTCCAGCACAGGCTGCATTTTAGCTACCCATTCCTCAACGTCATCAAGTCTGTTTTCCTTACCTCGTAATTCTATCTGATAACAGACTTTAGCAAATCCTTTCGCACCCAGATTAGCCCCGCCACCTTTAAGCTTATGAGCTATACTGTTTATTTTTTCTGCATCCTGCTTTTTAACAGCAGATTTAAGCTCAGTTACCACTTCAGGATATTCAGCTATAAAACCCTCAATCAAATCATAGAGCAGATTACCTTCTTCTTCTCCTATATCAAGATTTCTGATAGAATCGATCATTTTCCAGTCCATAACCTCATTGCTGCGATTATTCTGTTTGTTGTTCTTCTTCAGAGGAGTCAGAATATCACCCCACTTCTGAATTTTGTCCCGCAATTCCTGGATTTGGACCGGTTTGGAAATATAATCATCCATCCCTGCATCAAGACAGGCTTCTTTGTCTTCTTTCATCGCATTTGCTGTCATAGCAATTATTTTAGGTCTCTGGCTCGGTGGATATTTTCTTACCAGGCGACGTGTTGCTTCCAGACCATCCATTTCCGGCATCTGTACATCCATGAAGACCATATCATATATCTGTCTTTCCACTGCCTCCAGAGCTTCCAGTCCGTTAGCAGCCAGATCTGCTTTATAACCCATTTTCTGTAAAATCCTTAAAGCGATCTTCTGATTAATTACATTATCTTCCACTAATAATATTCTAAGAGGGTTATCCTCTGCCATTTTTTCATCAAGCACCTTGCCCGATTTCGAACTTTGATCCTGCATTTTTAATTTACCTCCCACCAGATTAATCAGGGAATCGAATAATTGTGATTGTTTCACAGGTTTAGAAAGATAAACATTAATAATGTTTTCAGCTATTTTTATTTCTTTGGGTCTGCCTACCGAACTCAGCATTATAAGCGGAAAATCAGTTTCATTATACTTCTCCCTGATCTTTACTGCAAGCTCAGCACCATCCATTCCGGGCATATGCATATCTAAAATTCCAATATCGAAATTATTATCTTTTGTTAGAATTTCAAGTGCTGCGAAACCCGATTTAACTGCCACAGGATCCATTTTCCAGTTGCGACACTGGATAGACAGGATCTTGCGGTTTGTTTCATTATCATCTACTATCAATACCCGTATATCTTTAAGCTGCTTCACTTTTTCTTTATTATCTTTTTTCCCTTTTACAGAAGAGGCTTTAACCTTAATGGTGAAAAAGAATTTTGATCCTTTACCTAACTTGCTTTCAACCCAGATATCACCACCCATCATCTCGGTTATTCTTTTGCAGATCGCCAGTCCCAGACCCGTACCTCCATACTTTCTGGTTGTGGAAGAATCAACTTGTGAAAATGCTTTAAATAACCTATCCAATCTATCCTGGGGAATTCCAATTCCAGTATCCTGCACTGAGAATTCCAGGATCATTTTATCCTCTTCGTTGCCTATTTTTCTTACATTAATATAGATTTCACCTGCTTCTGTAAATTTCACAGCATTATTTACCAGGTTAACCAGGACCTGCCTTAATCTGGTAATATCACCAACGATAAAAGCAGGAACATCCGGTTCGAGCAGGTAAAGCAGATCAAGTTGTTTTTCCTTAGCGTGTGTGGAGATAAGGTCATAAGTTTCTTCAATACAGCTCCTGAGGTCAAAAGGCTGGTATTCCAGATCCATTTTTCCTGATTCGATCTTGGAAAAGTCCAGAATATCATTGATAATGGTTAAAAGGCTTTCACTGCTTAATCTGATCGTGTCGACATATTCTTTCTGCTCGGGATCTAATTCAGTATCCATCAGCAGACCTGTCATACCCACAACACCGTTCATTGGTGTTCTGATCTCATGACTCATGGAAGCCAGAAAGTCTGCTTTAGCTCTGGCTGCATCTTCAGCAGCAATTTTAGCTGTTTTCAACTCGATTTCATACTTTTTCCTGAGAATTACCTGGGCTATCTGATACGATATTATTTCCAGGATGTTCCTGTCAGTTTCATCATACAAATTGGGATTTTCATAGCTTTGGACTGCAATAACTCCAATAATTTCAGATTTTGATCTTAAAGGTACTCCCAGCCAGATTTTGGAGGGAGATCCCACACTACCCAGCTCTCCGGAATCGATTAGTTTTTTCTGCAATTTTTCATCAGCCAGAAGGGATTTTCCCGTACGAATAACATAACCGGTAAAAGTTCCTTCCACAGGTATTCTGGAAACATCTTCTCTGGCATCTTTCAGGTAGGGAAGTGAGATCGTATTATCCTCCTTATTATACAAAGCTATATAAAAATTTTCAGTATCAATTATATCATGCAGGGTAACTTGAATAAACTGAAAAAGTTCATCGATCTCAGAAATTTTGTTAATAGCTGTAGCAATCTTAAAAATAGTCTGCTGGATCAATTCAGCTTTTTTTCGTTCCGTAATATCCTTTACCAGGA
>LKUH01000451.1 GCA_001412425.1 Candidatus Cloacimonas sp. SDB | reverse complement strand
CAGCAGTTTCTTCTTCAACTACACCTTCTTCACTCACAACTTCTTCGGCGACTTCTTCCTGGGCATAGGCAACAGATGTAATCATAAAACTTGCTAATGCCATTATTATGAATAACATTAAGAATCTTTTCCTCATATTAAATATCCTCCTGATTTATTATTTTATATTTTTCTACCATCTAAATGAAATACCAAAATTATAGCCACGACCACTACTGTAATTCGCGGGATTTTTATCACGCATATTATAGATAGCAATTGTTTCCGGAGCAACATAACCATCATTATTAGTATCGAGATCTTGACCGCTATAATAAGGAGATCCAGTTATAGGATAAACATTATAAACATTTCTTTTATTGAAAAGGTTATCTATTGTCAAATAAACACTCAACCTTTTCCTGCCGCTGAAAGAGAAATTTTTTCTGATAGTAAGATTAGCTGTTTCAGTATAGGGCTGGCGTTCGGTATTAGCCTCTTTACTTAAATTTCCCTCTTCATCAGCTACAGTATAAGGTTGTCCAGAAGATATATCATAACTGAAATTAGTAGTAAAATCATCTATTGGCAAAACAACATCAGTAAACGGAATATAGAACTCTTCACCCTTGGCTATTTGAAAAGTAAAATTCAGGTTAAAGCTATTTCTTATATCCCAGTTCAAGGGAAACTCTCTTAAACTTTCTTCATTAGCTGTATTTGTTTCTGAATGATTTCCATTAGCCCAGGTCATAGAATAGGAGGCTGAACCTGTAAAAAAGTTCGATAAAAGCTTCTGTAAGTTAACATCAACACCTCTGGCGCTTCCATAATCCTCAGAAATATACTCATCCCATTTCAGTGTGGCATCTAAGCTGTCTGTAACCTCTTTTGTGCTGACATAATTATAGATATTCTTATAATAGGTTGTAATATCAAGAACATAATCCTCGCCTAATTGATATTGTAATCCGGCTTCATACGTAATAGTGGATTGCGCTTCCAGTTCAGGATTACCAATAATAATGGCTGCTCCGGGATTTTCTATAACATCCTGAGGCCTTCCAGTTGTGAATACATACTGCATTTGAGGAAGTTGTCTCTGATAATTATAAGCAAAATGCAATACAGCTTTTTCAGAGATGGGATGAGAAATTCCCAATCTGGGCGATACCATTATTTCAGGTGTTTCAAATTTATCTTTTATAGTTCTATAATATTTTTTAGCAGACTGGTATTTTGCGTAATTTTCCGGATCTGTTTCAGGATCAGCATCAGGAATATAATATGACTCGTTTAATTCTGAATCCGGATTAATTGATTGGAGATAAGAGCCGTTATAGTTAGCAGTAACAATATCATAATCTCCCCCCAGATACCAGATATCAAATCTCAATCCGGCATTTACTATCATGCCTTCCCACTCCATTTTATCCTGCAGATAAAATGCACCCTGAAGCGGATCTGCTTTATAACCATCTACTATCCCTGATGCAGCTATTGTGGCATCATAGATATCATCCAGATCATAAAAATCTTTATCTTCTGTGAGTACAATTTCTGATTGGCCAACAATAATGGTATCTCCGGCTGAATAAGATACTATGGGATCAATGTTTTTTAAATAATTATTATATCTGGTAACATTAACATTCCAGGGATTTAATACTCTGTCTTTTTCAATGTGATGTTTTTTAAACTCAAACCCTGTTTTAAAACCATGTATCTGATTAATCTGGTACTCAAAATCAGTTTTTAAGGCTAATTCCTGATTGCTGTCATCAAAATAAGATCCCCAAATTGTACCGGGTCTAACAAAAGGAATTGTTTCCATATTACCATCGTTAGTTTCATAAGCCCAGTTAAAATCCTGATATTCTCCAATAACACCTTCACCGTTTGATTCTGCGAGATAAATTATACCTGTACTTGCCCCTGGTGTATTAGAAGCCAGCAATTCAAAACTGGTACTATCTTTAACAAAGTACATATCTCTGCTTATCCCTCTGGGACCCTGTTCAATGGTCTTTTCATATAAACTGGCTTTGATTTTTATGTTCATCTGAGGATTAAAGACATGTGCAAAAGTACTGATATACTGTCTCTGAGTTCCTTCTGTTTCGGCATAATGTTCCAGAGCATATTTCCAAGCATGGCTAAAGGGTAATCTATGATAATCGTCCCCCCTTAAAGCAAAAGTGATATTTGTTTTAGGATTAAAAATATATTTCATTTTAAGATTGGCATTATAACTATTATAATTTCTGTCGCCTGTATCAAATATTCCAAAAATATTATCGCGGTTTTTATAGGGATCATAGGATTCAAAATCACTCCAACTGGAGATAATTGTGGAGATATCTTCATTCGGGCTGTCATCATAATAATCTTTATATCTGGTGTCGTGCCAGTTGGCTGCACCGTTAAAAAAGAAAGTGAATTTATCTCTTAATTTGGGAGCTAATATGCCTAGAACTGGGCCTCCCAGGGAAAATTTAACTACATCTGAATTCGAGTTATCAGCATTTTCGATCAGATGATCCGAGCTAGTTTCAATCTTACCGGAATATTCTCTGCCTCCATCTTTGGTAATGATATTAACAATACCTGATTGAGCATTACCAAATTCAGCCGGAAAACCACCCGTCATAACCTTCATGTCTTTTATTGCATCTGTATCAATAGTCAGTGCAGCACCTCCGTCAACCGGGTCAGATACAGACATGCCATCGACTGAGAAAACAACTTCGTTAGGTCTTCCACCTCTTACGTGTAACTCTCCGTCCACAACTGAAGCACCGGCTTGAATTGCAACGATGCCTTCAATATTATCGACCGAGATGTTTTCGATTGCTTCTTCACCCATGGTTAGTCCGGA
>LKUH01000450.1 GCA_001412425.1 Candidatus Cloacimonas sp. SDB | reverse complement strand
GGAGTAAACTAAACTTGGCAGAGTGATGCTCTCTATTGATCCGGCAATAACATTACGGCTTCCAACCCGGGAATAGAGACCTTGCAGTTTTCCATTATAAACAAATAATCCCAGTGTGGTCTTAAAAGTTTTAAATTCTATTTTACCATCTGAAATGACCGGTAATTTTTTGCTGGTGAAATTACTGAATTCCTGCAGGAGATAGTTACCCGTTTGACTGGCTTTCTGAAGTTCATTTTTCCATTCAGCCGCTGTAAGGTCAGACCCGCAGACAACATTTCTGCCGCCATAAGAATCTTTGGGTTTAATCACAAAACTATCTTTGCTGGAGATAACTTTCTGCAGATTTTCTTCCTGAAGTGTGAACGTATCCGGAATATGCTGATTGATGAATTCTCTTTCTTCTGAATTCAGAAAATCTGTCTTCTTTGCATCGCACAGTATTTCAAAAAAAATTTTATTATGCATGATCTGGGAACGGAAGGGTCCGACGATACACACGGCTTTGTCTCTGTAAGCTTGGATCAGAGCTTCAACTTCAGTAATTCTACTTTCAACTTCTTTATTCACAGCCCTTCTGTAAACCAGATCAATTCTGAGCCCAGCAACAGAAAGCTCACCATTTTTGTAACTCATATCTCTGGGATCACAGATCAGGGTCTTGTATCCCTGTCCCTCAAAGACGTTTTTAAACCTGTCAAATTCCTCGTTAGTACCTAATCCCGAAAAATCAGTAATGGCAATATTCGGGTTCCCTTTTCCGCCAAATTCCCGGTAAATATTCAGTAATTCATTCAGCCAGGTAAGGAAAAGTTCATAGTAATATATTTCATAATCTTTCTGTAATTCTTTAATTATTTGCGATTCCAGGAAGATTTGTTCCAGAGTGTTGGCCTCATTCATGGCAGAAGTACCGTCACCATTCAGTTCGCATAATTTAAAATTCCCCTCGTCGTAGAATAGATCAAATCTTGCGATAGGAGCTGGAATTTTATAACCCGGATCCAGCAGAATAAGTTCTTCCATAATTTCAGAATACCCAAAGTATTTTCTGAAGGAAGGATTGCTGAGAAATTCTGTTGTACATTTTTCTATAATATCACTTAATTTCTCAGCAATATACTTAAATTGTTTAATGTCCCTGCTGTCAAAAAACATCGGTTGATAAAGAAAATCTATGATTTTACCTTTATATCTGGCAGTGGAATTCTTCAATTTCTCCGTGATAACAGCGTAATCTTTTAAAAACTTTTCAGGATCACTCTGCAACATTTCCCGATATACCTGATCAATTTTCTTGTTCAAAAAACCTCCAGTTCAAAGCAATTCTCCAGGAATCTTGCCCTTTTCGGCAATAATCCGGTTCCAGGCAAAATTCTCACTGTTTTTATACCCTGTCATATTGACTATTTCTCGAAAAATCGTAATGATTTTTTTTCTGCCCAATTTGGCTTCCACACCGGACTGAACTGCTGATTTTTTTGCTGAAATAATATCATAATAATTAATCTCATTTAATAAATCCGCTGTTGATTCAAAAATAGTTTTATTATAAAATATTTCATACACAAGCTCAATAAAAGCAAAATTAAGCGGGTAGGGAAGCGAATCCGTCATGCGTAATTCAATGTATTTTCTCGCTCTCACATCCGGAAAACAGATGGAAAATATATGATTCAACTGTTTATCAGCGTCCCCTTGCGGATCAAAGATAGCTTTGAAAGGTTTATCATAAATTATCAAATCTTCCTGATCGCTGATGTAGATAGGAATAAGCTCCAGAAGATATTCCGCATATTTTTCATAACCGAAATCAGGTAGGAAAACCTGAGGAATAATACCACACCTGCTGCTATCGCAATTATTCCAGATCTCAGTCCGCAAACAGTAATTTTCATATTTCTTACCTTCAAAGATAGAAGAGTTATCATACACAGCGCTAAAAACGGGAGTAAGTTTGGAAGCTAGCAGAATTTTCGCAGCAAAATCATTTTCGGAACAATAGTCAACAGCCACATGAATAGAAGCTGTTCCCTTCATCATATTCAATGCCATACTCCCTTTTGAACTTAAAAATTCCGACATATATCTATAACGTTTTTTGGGAATGAAGGGAATGTCCTCAATCTTTGTTACGGGCTGGTAGCCGGCGGAATAGAACTGCTGATTTCTTTGTTTCAGAATTGGTCCAATGATCTGCAGAAAATTTAAATATTTCTTTTCCAGACCTTTAAGAGTTTTATCGGGATCAAGACTGATCTCGAACTGAGCTCCCGGCTCCAGCGTAATAGTCAGATCGGGACCAACCGCACCCACCAGGTCTGAATTCTCCAGAATTGGTTCAAATCCAAGTTCAATTAAAGTGGCCAGCAGTTCCTTTATTCCGTTTTTCTGATAATATGAAATTGCCCTGTTGCTTTTATTGTCCACGATGAAATATTCCAGTTCAGCCCCATAGAGGAAATCTTTCCTGGATTTCTCGCTGTTAATAAAATATTCTGCTATTAATCTTTTTTGTTCTTTATATTTCATAGCGTCAATTTTTTAATAATTCTAATTAATAGCAACAAGATATTTCATAATGGCGGATTTTTATTGAGAAAATTATCTTTTCATCCTGCTCAGGAAATAATTATTGCCCAAATCCTGCTATTATGTTTTTTTCGTTAATTATTATGACATTATCAGGAGGTTTTAGTGAAATATCTTAAATTGGCTATGGATTCAGCCCTTTCTCTGGGTGCCGATTATGCTGATATACGGATCCAGAAAAGCCGGACAGAAACCATTTACCTGCGTAATCTCAGTCTTAAGAACACATCTCTGCAGGAATTGTATGGCTACGGCATAAGGGTGTTTAAGAATGGTGCCTGGGGTTTTGCACATACAAATATTTTTACCGAAGATGCTGTTCACAAAACAGTAAAAAAAGCCCTTGCCATTGCGCAAGAATCGGCTCGTGTAAAGCAGGGGAAAGGACTTACCCTGGCTTTTGAAAGAGGATATATAGACACCTATAAAACACCATTTTCCGAAGATCCCTTTGCTATTCCCCTCTCCGAAAAAGTTGAAATGATGTTGGAAGTTAACAAAACTCTGCTTAATTATGAGGAGATCAAAAAAGCAGTATTCATGCTGGAATGCCGTAAAGATGAGAAGCTGTTTGCCTCCACTCTCGGTTCCAGTCTGAATATCTTAACAGTTTATATTGAGCCAATGTTCTCCGCAACTGCTGTAGCGGCCGGGGACAGCCAGACCCGCAGTTTTCGCCACGGAGGCAGATCTTCAGGCTGGGAATGGATCAGAAGTCTTAACCTGACAGAAAAAGCTGTTCAGATTGCAGAGGAAGCCATCATAAAGGTTAATGCCGCTTCTCTAGGTGCTGAAGAAAGACGCGATCTTATTCTTGATCCCATTCATCTGAGCCTTACCATGCACGAATCGGTCGGACATCCAACAGAACTGGATAGAGTTCTGGGCTGGGAAGCAGATTTTGCCGGCATTTCCTTTGCTACACCGGAAAAATTAAAAACGTTCCGCTATGGTTCTGAAATCGTTAATTTCGTTGCCGATAACACCCTGCCCGGTGGTCTGGCTACTGCCGGATACGATGATGACGGTGTTCCTAACCAGAAATGGTATATTGTTAAAGATGGAATTCTCAACGAATATGGCAACACCAGAGCTACAGCGCCTTTCATCGGTTTAAATATGAGCCGCGGCTGTAACCGGGCTACAAATTATTACGATTTCCCCATTAACCGGATTCCCAACCTTTATCTGGAACCTGGTAGAGAAAAACTTTCTCCTCAGGAATTGATCACCGACACAGAAGACGGAATATATATTGAAGATCAGGGCTCTTTTTCCATTGATCAGCACAGGGTGAATTTCCAGTTCGGCGGAGATATGTTCTGGGAAATCAAAAAGGGTAAAAAAGTCCGCCCCTTGAAAAAAATAATCTATAAATCTAATAATCCTGAATTCTGGAACAGTGTTGATGCCATCTGTGACAAACGTTTCTTTAAGACTTTCGGCGTAACCAACTGTGGAAAAGGTCAGCCGGGTCAAAGGGGCAGAATGACTCACGGAGGTGCAACAGCCCGTTTCCGTAAGATCAGAGTGGGAGGTTCACAATGATTGAAAAACAACAAATCGCCAAAGCAGTAGAATATATCAGGAAAAATTGCCGGGCGGATGATTTCAGCTTCAGTATAGCCACTTCTAATGATCATCTCACCAGATTTGCGCAGAATGGCATCACACAGCATATTTCTGGAGAAAAGCAAAATATCGGTCTGGCAGTTGCTTTCGATGCCAAAACAGGTTCAGCTGCTATAAACAGCCTGGAAGAAAATTCACTGCAATACCTGATAAATAAAGCTGAATCAATGGCAAAATTGAATCAGTCGGACCCGGAATTTGTCGCCTCCGAACCTTCACATCAACTTCCGGAAGTGGATAATTATTCCCCTAATACAGCAGACCTTCCGGTTGAAACTATGGTGGATGACATTCTTAAATGTGTGAAAAATGCTGAGTCAAAAAAAGCTAAACTTTCTGGTATTTCTGAGAAACATATTACCAGCTCTTATTTAATGACCAGAAATGGTTTTGAAGGAATCGATAACTCAACTTTTTTCTCTCATTCCATGACCATGAAAAAGGATGAAGTGGAAACCAAAGTCTCGAATTCTGTTCTGGACCATGCTAAATTTAACCTGGAAGATCAGATAAACCAGCTGAATTCACAATTCGATTCCCTTTTAAAACCGGTTGAACTTCCTAAAGGCAGAATACCTGTCATTCTGAGACCCGCCGCACTTCTACAGTGGATGTTCTACCTCATCTGGACCTTCGACCGCCGCAATACAGATGAAGGAACAACTCCCTTCACAGATCAGATCGGTAAACAGTTTTTCGGAAAAAATTTTACCTTTAAATCCCGGTTGGACGACCCGGACCTGGGAGCCGAAAAATTCAATCATGAGGGTGTGCCAAACAGCAATATAGACTGGATTGAGCAGGGAATTATTAAAAATATGAACCGGGACAGATATTATGCGAAAAAATTGAAAAAACAGGCTGCCAGACCCTACAACATAATCATTGCAGGCGGTGCAAGCAGCGAAGAAGAGATGATGAAAATGGTCGATAAAGGCGTGATCGTGAACCGACTTTGGTACATTCGACCAATTGATTTTAAAACCGGAGAATGGACTGGTTTAACCCGTGATGGAGTGCTTTATTTTGAGAACGGGAAGGTTAAGCATTCTGTAAATAATTTCCGCTGGAATGAGATACTGCATGATGCTACAAAACGCATCCTGGCTATGGGACCATCGGTTCAACAGGAATATTATGCTAAAATCCCCACTTTGTTAATAGATAACTTCAATTTCGTGGATGTTACTTCTTTCTAACAGGAAATTTCAGGGAAAAAATCCGATATAAGCTTTAGGGGCGATCATTAAAAATCGCCCCTGTTTACTATAATTCCTATTGAAAAAAATCTGCATCATTTAATTCCAGCCAGTTGAAATTTTCAGACCTGTCACAATCTTAACTAACTGCAAATCAACTATCCTAATCAAAACGCTTTACATAACTATGACAGTAAGGCAGGCTGCTTTTTTTCTCATAATAATCCTGATGATAATCTTCTGCCGGATAAAAAGTGGCAGCGGGTTCTAATTCTGTAGCAACATCATAACCTTTGTTTCTGAGAATTTCGATCAACTTTTCGGTAGTCTTTTTCTGCTCCGGGCTGTTATAGTAAACTGCAGATCTATATTGATGACCAATATCGGGACCCTGGCGATTCTTCTGAGTAGGATCATGGATCTCAAAGAATAATTTTGCAACTTCTTCATAAGAAACTTTTTGGGGGTCATAAACAACTTTGACAGCTTCGGCATGACCGGTTGTGCCGGTAGTTACATTATAATATTGGGGATCTGCCAGATCACCGCCGGTATATCCAGCCGTGGTCGAGATCAAGCCTTCCAGTTTATTCAAATGAAACTCCACTCCCCAGAAACAACCTCCGGCAAATATGGCTGTTTCTGTTTTATTGTTGTTAACAACGGCAACCGGTTCAAATTCCAGAGAGACTGAATTTACACAATGCCTCACATTTTTTGGCGTAAAACCTTCTCCTCTGAAAACATGACCCAGATGTGCCCCGCAATTGGCACAGACTATTTCGGTTCTCATCCCGTCTGCATCCGGTATTTCTTTAACTTTTCCCGCAACAGCATTATCAAAACTGGGCCAGCCGCAGCCGGAATGAAATTTTGCCTTCGATCTGAAAAGCTCTGTTCCGCATTTCCTGCATCTGTATAAACCTTCTTCAAAATGGTCAGTATAGATACCGGTAAAAGGCCTTTCCGTCCCTTTTTCCTCTATTACATATTTCTCCAGTTCATTTAGCTCTCTAAATTTTTCCTCTGCACTCATATTGATTACTCCTATTAGCAGGAGGACTGTCATTACTAAATATTTCATATTTCCTCCCAGTGCAATAAAATATACTTGATCTTAAAAATTTTACAAATAATACTTTATACAGGTTACTTTTCCAGGTTGGCAAAGAAAATTTTTCAGCTTCTATGCTGCTTATGACTGTTTTTTTAGACTATCATTAT
>LKUH01000449.1 GCA_001412425.1 Candidatus Cloacimonas sp. SDB | reverse complement strand
CAAATCAGGTAGATATTAGTGCGAATGATATTTTCTTTTTTTTTGAAAAGAAAATGCTTGTACAATAAATGAGTATAAAAATTTATGACTCAGGTAGTTAATAGATGAATTTGTAACAGGTATGGACAATTTCTTTAACTGCAAAATTATTAAGTTTTTATCTGAAAGAGGAAATCAATGAATATCAAGAATTTAAGAAATATTGGCATAAGTGCTCATATTGATTCCGGTAAAACTACTTTAGCGGAAAGGATACTTTACTATTGCAATAAAATATATCGTATCGGTGAAGTTCGGGGAAAAGATGGGGTCGGAGCCACCATGGATTCAATGGAATTGGAGAAAGAACGAGGGATAACCATAGCCTCTGCAGCTACTAATGTTAAATGGGGCGAGTATAATTTAAACATTATTGATACGCCCGGACATGTTGATTTTACCATCGAGGTGGAGAATGCTCTTCGCGTACTGGATGGTGCAATTCTGGTGTTATGCGGAGTAAGTGGTGTGCAATCACAGTCCATTACTGTAGACAGACAGCTGAAACGTTACAAAGTACCTCACATAGCTTTTATCAATAAACTTGATAGAACGGGAGCAGACCCTGAAAAGGTTAAAGATCAGCTGCGCGACAAACTGGATCACAATGCAGTTCTTATGCAGATCCCCATTGGGCTGGAACATAATTTTACAGGAATAATAGATCTGATCTCGCGGAAAGCCAGATTTTTTGGTGGTCCCAAAGGGGAGCAGGTCATTGAAAAAGAGATTCCGTCTGAACTGATCTCAAAGACAGAAGAAATGAGAGAGACTTTAATCAATGCAGTTTCCATGTTCAATGATGAATTGGCGGAAGCCTTCCTGGAAAACAGAGAAACTGAGGAAATGATAATTGAAGCAGTGAGAAAAGCCACTATAGCAATGGAGATAACTCCTGTTTTAATGGGCTCTGCTTTCAAAAATAAAGGTGTGCAATTACTCCTGGATGCTGTAGTAAGATATCTTCCCGATCCGACAGAAATTGAGAATATAGCCCACGACAAAGATAAAGATCTCAAAGATGTAATTTTGCCGTCAAATCCTGACCTGCCGGTTGTGGCTTTAGCTTTTAAGCTGGAAAAACAACAATACGGCCAGTTAACCTATATCAGGATTTATCAGGGCACCCTTACTAAAGGTTCGGATTTAATGAATGCCAGAACTGGTAATAAAATTAAAGTCGGCAGACTGATAAAAATGCATGCTGATAATATGGAGGACATTTTAAAAGCAGAGGCTGGCGATATCGTCGCTTTATTTGGAATTGACTGTGCTCTTGGAGATACATTCAATGGAGGGAACCTTAACTACACCATGAGAACTTCTTATATCCCCGAACCAATAATTTCCCTGGCATTAAGTGTAAATAATAACCTTGATCAGGATAAACTTTCCAAAGCTCTGTCCAGATTCACCAAAGAAGATCCCACTTTTAAAGCTGAAGTTGACGAGCAAACTAATGAGACGATCATCCAGGGCATGGGTGAATTACATTTAAATATCTATATTGAGCGAATGAAGCGTGAATATGGCTTAAATCTGCAGGTGAAAGATCCAGAAGTCTCTTATCGTGAAACTATTACCAAAGCTATTGAGTTTAATTATATACATAAAAAGCAATCCGGCGGCAGAGGTCAGTATGCCAGAGTAAAAGGTATTCTTTCACCTTCCGGTGCAAGCGAAAATATTTTTCTGGATAAAATCCGCAGTGGAAATATTCCGAGTCAGTATATTCCTGGTTGTGAAAAGGGTTTTTTATCTGTTATGGGAAAGGGTGAAATGGCCGGATTTCCTGTTGTCGGGGTAAAAATGGTGATCGATGATGGTGATTTTCATGTAGTTGATTCATCTCAACTTGCTTTTGAAATTGCCACCAGAAACGCTTTTAAAGAGAGCTATCGAAAAGCTAAACCAATAATTCTTGAACCTGTAATGAAGGTTACGGTTGAAACTCCTTCTGAGTTTCGCGGAAATATCATGACGATCATCAATCAAAACCGTGGAATTGTTACTGATACAGCAATAGATAACAATTTTACTCGTATAGATTCCGATCTTCCACTGTCAGAAACTTTCGGATTAGTCACTCAATTCCGATCTGTAACTCAGGGCAAAGCAGATTTTACCATGGAATTCAAAGAATACAGACCTGTGCCCAGCAGCATTACAGAAGAGATATTAAAGAAAGAAATAAAATAAAATCCAGATGATGATTTGCTCTTTATTTTTTTTTTAATTGAAAGTGTTAATCAAGCAAGGAATTGCGAAAGTTATCTATTCCCACTCAATGGTTCCAGGCGGTTTGGAAGTGATGTCGTAAAGCAAATTTCCTGCCCCGTCTATTTTTTTTACCAGAGCGGATAGAGTGTAGAATTCAGCAAAGTCCATCTCATAGACGCTGGCAGTCATCGCATCAGTAGAACTTACCGGCCGCATTACGAAAGCCTGTCCGTCTTGGTTGAATAGAGGTAAGGCAACTACCGGCATCTGCCAGATCTCAGGAATATGGTCAGTTTCATGACGCAAAACAGCATCAACTTCGCGCAATTTATCAATTACCGGTTTTTCCAAAAAAAGTTTACCAAGTTTAAATTGAACCGGTTCGTTACTGAGTACTACTCTGTTAACTGTCTGCAATTTGTTGATAGCCCTGGAGATACCGGTTCTCAAATCATCCCAGTCGGGTTCATAACCAGTCTGGAACCAGACAACGGCTGGATGATGATAGGTGCGGAAATCTCCCTGCACTCCCACGCTTTTGATCGGCAGGATTTTTCCTTCCAATCCGAAATCATTGATAATCTTGTTGAGATCATTAGTTTCCTGATCATAATTATCAATACTTCTATCGGATTCGGAACAGATCACCCGAATAGCCAGACCAGGTCCGGGGAAAGGATGGCGGTGAACAAGTTTGTGCGGCAATCCCAATTCTTCCCCCAATTTCCGAACTTCATCCTTGTACAATTCTTTGATCGGTTCAATAACTTTTCCGGCAGCGATGAGATTCTGAATCTCATTGACTCTGTTATGATGGGTTTTTATTTTTGCTGCTTTCTCGGTTGTTCCACTTTCGATTGTATCAGGGTAAATAGTACCCTGAACCAGCATTAACTCACTTTCTTTTTCCAATTCTGCCAATTCTTTACTGGCAATTTCAACAAACAATTTACCGATGATCAATCTTTTGGTTTCCGGTTCAACAACACCTTTAAGTTCTTTGAGATAAAGTTCTTCTGCAGCGATGATCTTGATATTCTCAAATCCCAGTTCGGCGAAATGCTGCATGATCTCTTTTGATTCGTTTTTGCGCATGAAACCTGTATCGACATGAATTGAATAAACATTTTCCTTTCCAACTGTTTGAATGCATAATTCCAACGCCACCAGCGAATCCACCCCACCGGATAATAGCAACACAAGTTTTCTGTTTTGAACCTCATCACGAATTTGCTGAATCAAAGTTTCTTTGAAATTTGCCGGCTGCCATGTTCTTGCCTTTGTGCAGAGGGAAATAAATTTATCCAGCATTTTCAAACCATTGACAGTATGAGTCACTTCAGGATGGAACTGCAATCCAATAAATTTCCCGTCAAAAGATTCAAAAGCAGCAATATTTATCGATTCACTGGAAGCTGTAATTCTGCAGGAATCAGGCAGCTTTAATACATGATCGCCATGACTCATCCAGACAGTTTGTCTGGTATCCAATCCAGCAAAAAGTAGTCCATCATTCCGGCAGGAAATAGTTGTGCATCCGTACTCTTTATTTTCACTACTTTCAATAATTCCTCCCAACATAGCTGCCAGAATCTGATGCCCATAACAGATTCCTAAAACAGGGATCTTAACGCTATCAATATCGAGATCAATTCTATAAGCATCACTGGCGTTAACAGATTGAGGTCCCCCGGAAAGAATGACTCCGATAAATTCGTCATGAATATTAAATTCTTCGGGATGATATATTTCGCTGTACACTCCCAGATTGCGGATACGACGAGCGATAAGGTGAGTATATTGCCCACCGAAATCAATTATTGCTATTTTTTGCATATTTTTTTACCGCTAAGTTCGCTAAGGCGCTAAGGTTTAAAATTAATCTAACAAATATTTTGTCACACTG
>LKUH01000448.1 GCA_001412425.1 Candidatus Cloacimonas sp. SDB | reverse complement strand
GCTAACGGGAACAGGGCTCGAAGCTTCCCAATTTATTTTAAAAGAGCCCAGGCTAAAAATTACAATGTATAAACGATTAAAGCTTTGGCCCTGAGTTAGGGGCAGTGCCTTTGAAAACATAACGAGGGCATTTTGCTTTTTCGTCAACACAATGAGGAATATGTCACAACGAATTTGAAAGAAAAACGAAGTGCCCGGACTACAATTTACCAGTGACTAATATAAACAATCTGACTAGACAGATGAACTACAGATCACTGGGAAACCGATAAACACTACTATGCTAAAACTTAAATTTACACGATACAAAACGATTGCCCCTAATGTTACCTGCCTGCTATGTGTAAATCCGGTTTCTGAGTAATCATCAGATTAAGTTTGATTCGGTAAGAATCAAACGGAAGCCAACCGCGAAACTGAACAAAGAGGCAGATGTTACAGGCATTTTTGATTACATATGTTAATAGAATCTCTTTGAATCACATTTTCTCTCTAGTCATTTTGAGAATCATTAAACATAGAACTTGTATGTGAAATTATTTGATTAGATTTATCAACCCATGTTTGAAAAGTACTTATTCCAATTTCCCAAGAGTCTAATCCTTTACCCACAATGTAATTATTTCTATAAAATTCACTTCGTTCTGGAAAAATTGAAATATTAAATCGTGATTGATCTAATAGCATCCATTTATTATTAATAAAAATCTCAACTACACAATGTCCTCTATTTCGTGGATCTAATTTATTTATTCCTGCTACATACTTTGATGGGATTCCTACTGACCTACAAAAGGTTGCAACAATTAAGGCGTCATCATGACATCCAGTACTTGTCATTTCTTGCAAAATTTCAGTTACATTTCTAGTTGCAAATACTTTTAATACTTCTTCTTGATTCTTACAAAAACTAAGATTATCATTTTTCCAGTTAAGAATCTTGATTACTTTTTCAAAATCATTTCCCGCAAAATCATTTGTAATTGTTTTTACTTGATGATCTATTAAACTTTGATTTCCACATTTTAACCAGTGCGATAAATCAGCTTTCAAATCTACGTTATTCACTGTCATTTATACTCCTGAAAAAAGTAAATTGCCTGTAACGGGAACTGCACGCGAGTTTGAGCTTGCGAAAACTTGGTGCAGAGTTA
>LKUH01000447.1 GCA_001412425.1 Candidatus Cloacimonas sp. SDB | reverse complement strand
TGTTAACTGATTATTTTTTATTTTATAAACTAATTTATCAAAAGATCTGCCTAAAACACTAGATATTATCGAAGTTTTGATTGTTTTCTTCTATCCATTTTTCGGCAGAAAATGCTGCAATGGCACCATCAGAGGCTGCTGTTACAACCTGCCGTAAAGTTTTATGTACAATATCCCCCGCGGCATAAAAACCCGGAACATTTGTATGCATATTCTCATCTGTTATTATAAATCCGTTTTCATCACATTTTACCCGTGACTCAATTAAACCGCTATTGGGAATTATCCCTACATAGATAAAAACCCCGTCTACTTTCAACTCAGATATTTTATCTTTTTTGCGATTATACAGAAAAATTTTTTCAACAACATTATCTCCGTTTACACTTTGTACAACTGTATCCCAAATGAACTCAATTTTCTTATTTTTATATGCTCGTTCCTGAACGATCTTAACTGCTCTTAATTCATCTCTGCGATGGATAATGTAGACCTTTTTGGCAAACTTTGTCAGAAAAATCGCTTCTTCAATTGCAGAATCTCCACCGCCAATAACAGCTACGACTTTATCGCGGTAAAAGGCACCGTCACAAGTTGCGCAATAAGAAACCCCCCGACCGGTAAATTTTTCCTCCCCCGGAACTGCCAGTTTTCTGGGATGTGCTCCTGTGGCAAAAACAATTGCTTTTGTACGATAAGTCCTTTTATCCGTCTCAATAATCTTACATAAACCTTCCAGGCCTATCGCTTTTACTTCTTCTTCAACAATCTCAGCACCAAATTTTAAAGCATGTTTTTTAAACTGCTCTGCTATTTCAAATCCGGTAATAGAATTGATGATTCCGGGATAATTTTCTACTTCTTCAGTTACGGTTATTTGACCACCAATCAGTGCTTTTTCGAAAATAACTGTAGATAAACCACCTCGAGCAGCATAAACGCCAGCACTTAATCCTCCGGGGCCAGCTCCAATTATAGCAATATCGTATCTTTCAATATCTGCCATTAATCCTCCATATTTTTTTTCTAAGAAATTATTTCAAAATTTAACTAAAGCAAAAATTATTTCTTGTGTTAAATATTAATATTGATTAATTAATTTTAGCATCAGAGATGGAACCCATGAGGAAGTAAATCATCGACAGTAGTATTCAATATTTTTTTTCCTGAAATTACAGTTACTTTAAGGCTTCCGCTGAATTCTTTCAGAACCTGCCTGCAGGCACCACAGGGAGTAAAAAGTACATCAGAATCGGAAAAAACAACAATTTCCTTAAAATCTTTTTCACCCCGGGAAACTGCATTGAATACAGCAGCTCTTTCTGCACAAATTGTTAAGCCATAAGAAGAATTCTCTACATTACACCCTGTATAGATTTTCCCGGAAGCAGTTCTTAACGCTGCTCCTATTTTATAACCCGAATAGGGTGCATAAGCATTCTCAGAAACTTCTTTAGCTTTATCGATCAATTCCTGATCCATAAAATCTCCTATTTTAAAAAAACAAATTTATTCTTATATTTTGTCGCCCCGGTGTCAATTAGAATGACATACAGTCCACATGCTGCCGGTCTGTTCCACTTATCTTTTCCATCCCAGAACAGAGTCAGATTTCCTTCACCAAGGGAATTGTAGTTATTTTCTTTAACTAACTCTCCCTTAATATTAAATATTTTCATAATACATCTCCCATCTGCAGGCTGATAAAAGTAAAACCTGGGCAAACAGCTCATCCTGGAAGGATTAGGAAAAACTACCAGTTTTTTTTCGGCTGCTGCATCAGGTTCATGTTTTTCCATTCCGATCCTGAAATCGTCAAAAAATACACCTATATCGTTCATTATAAAATATTCGTTAAAATTTTCTATCACTTCGGAAAAATTAAATTTCAGCGTAATGGAAAAAGGTGTTCCGGGCTCAAGATCATTAACCGTTATATCAGTGAAGTTTAAGACATATTCCGCCCAGTCATTTTCAATATAAATTTCCGGTAGTCTGGAATTATTTTCGGGAAGTGCTCCGCCAGCCCCCAGAAAAAGCAGGGTGTCAGAAACTGTTGGGCTCTCAAATAGGATGAAAACTCCGTCATTACCATACATCGGCATCTTATATTTGTAATAAAAAGCAAGTTCCATACCGGGAAGATATGTTAAGTTCGGAGTTTCAGCAGTATAATTACCGATGAATTGAGGACGGCAGGACAGGGATTTGTCCCCGTTATAGGAAAAATCATCCACTATCTGCCACTCGGGCTCGAGCTCCCACGACTGGTTATTTTCAAAATCATCCTGGAAGTCTATTTTTCCCGAGCCGAGAAAAACGGTTTTACTGAACTGATAAGTCTGTTCCAGATAAGAAGAAAGAATATTAAGGTTCAGTAGAGCTGTTAGATCTGAAGGTATATTTTCACTTACCTTTATCTGATTTGTAAAAGCTAATTCGGAACCCGAATCCAAAAAGATATCAAACTGAAGATTTGGGTCGTCAAAATTGAGATAAGGAGAGGTGGAGAATAATTCCAGAGCCAGACCTGTTAAGGGAAAATAACCGTTATTTTTCAGGAAAAATTCAACCTGGAATTCATCCCCTGCCGATATTTCATCAGTAAGATAATTAAAGGCAGAAACGATTAGGGCTGGCGCCTGAACTGTTAATTCAATAGCTCTTTCTGTTAAGGTCTCTCCTGTTTCAGCCGCACATATTTTTTGAGTAAATAATATTTTTTTTCCATCTTCCATTTGATAACTGTTTATCAGAGATCTTATATTTATAACAACCTCAGACAGATCAAGCGAAGTTTCCCCAGCTATAATTCCCGGATTATCTTCAAAATCGAGTGTTATATCATTGGGATTATATTCGTACATAACATCAAACTCTGTTTCCTGCTGCAGGTTATTATGAAGAACAGGATTTAGACTGATCGTTTCACCCTGTGTCACAAGCAATTGTGGCATAATATTCACATACTCAAGATATAAATCTG
Source organism: Candidatus Cloacimonas sp. SDB (assembly GCA_001412425.1). GTDB lineage: Bacteria > Cloacimonadota > Cloacimonadia > Cloacimonadales > TCS61 > SDB. The sequence goes on along the minus strand of LKUH01000447.1, from coordinate 6,978 downwards.
TCAGGATTTCCTCAGGATCTATAAAGATTGTTTTATATTCATTTTTATACAGGATTATCGGATCATTCAGGAATTCAATTTCCAGTTCAGCTTGACCTGAAGCATTGGAAAATACCAGCTGATCACCACAGGAAACTACAACATTGCTCAGCGGAATTCCAGCTGAGGAAATATAAAATTGATATTGATCATTTACTAAATTCAAAGTGTAATTCATATTTTGAGGATTGGAAATATTCAGATTGAAATAGGAGTCTCCCAGAGCATTCAGCTGATAGGCGATCCATTTATAGACAGAAGTCCCATTGAAATAAGGAATAAAATCCAGTTTTTGTAAAGCGTTAACTTCTGCCAGTTTTGTGGAACCGGCAAACAATTCCCGGAAAAAAGCTTTTTGATAAAACTCGGAAAACCCGAAACCCGGGGCAGCGGGTGCCCCCCATCCGTATCGGGAATTCCCTATGAAACCGAGAAATCCTTTATCGATCTGGGAAACAAGATTTTCGCCGATAGAATTATAGTCCAAAGCAGCAGCCCAACAGCCGATAGAATAAAAAATACCGCCCCAGTTATTATTAAGTGAATCAAGTTCATTAACTCTGATGCGTCCGTGTTGCAGTGACATGGATTGTCTGCCGGCATGACCTGTATGTTGTATTATATTTTGATTTTCGTTCATAAGAAGATAGGCATTTTCCTGATTATTTTCGGCACCATACAAAAACTGGATATCATAATATTCGGGAAAGTATTTATCGTAAATGTATTGTTGACAAATCTCGCTGTTAGAATCTGGCCAGAGTTCCATAGAAAATCCGGTAGCCTTGTTATAATCTGGAATATTTCCCGATTCATAATGGATCAAACGTGATACATAGTCTTCAATTTCAGGAATACTATTAACCGGAATTCTGCCAACATAAACTTCAGGAAAGTAATCAGTTTCATCACTTTCTTCACCGAATATGCTATTTTCATCCGCATCCCAATCTCCATGCAGGCAGGAATAATACATATCACAGGGTATATCATTTTCATCTGTATAACTGCCATATTCGCAATCAAAGGCAAAAACCTTTCTATCGGGAATATGATCAACATCACCGCCCAGTGTTACATAGGATATTCCGGTTTCTTCATAATTTTGAATTATGCAATTTCTGATCTTCTCCTGCAGATCTCTACCCTCAAATTGCAGGTCGATCTCCTCAATTGTTATAGAGCTTACCTGAATTCCCTGGGCTCTGCGCCAATGTAATAAATTATTGTAAGCAGGAAGAAATTCAACAGTGGTGATAAGCAGATATTTAATGATCTCATCATTTCTGAAAGAATCATCGAGATTTAGATTGTGCAAAATATAGTCAGATATTCTGCCAGCAGGAAGAAGTTGATCATTTTCGGCAGGTTTTAATTCAATTTCGACCAGAAAGGATTGCGGGATCTTGAGTTCAAGTGCTTGAGTGAAATAGATTGCTGTATAAAAAGATACATAACCAATTGTTTTATCTCCGCATTTACCTTCCCCATAATTAAATAACAAATCACTCGGAAATACCGGTTTAAGGTAAATACTATCTGCAGGTTCAGTAAATTGAGCAGAAGCATAATCAATTAAGGGATAAGCTTTTTGAACCGGATAAACTAGCTTATTAAGTTTCGCAGTCTTAAGATTATGCGGAATCACCTTTAGGGATTTGATGCTTTGATTTGCCGGCAATTCAAAATAGACTGATTTTAAGGGGATCGCAGGTGAACCATTTTGCGAGGAGAAAAATTGATTTTTCTCTGCAATTATTTTGGAAAATTCTTCTGTTTCAGTTATCGTAATCGCCTCATTTTCAACTTCGATAACCAAGGAGAACAGTGAAATTCCCAGGAACAGATAAAGTAGAATCAGAAAAAAAGATCTCAATTACCTCTCCTCTTTGAAATTTTCAGTTAATAATGTTTAAATATGCAATAATCATACCGGAAATATTTTATACCTTAAATTAATTATCTGTGAGAAAAAGCGTATGTTATGATAACCAGAATGATGTGTTGTTAGATTCAATTGAATCTTGATTTTCTTCATAGACAGCTAAATCAGCTCTGTCATAATTAGCTTTAACTTTTCACATGCTTTTTCAGTTTACTCTGGATTGGAAAAATCAATATTTGTAACCTGTCCCGCTGTCAGCTTCCAACCTTACACCCAGAGAAAGTACAATGCGGTTTACGAAATTAAAATATGCTGTTATAAGTACAACATCTAAAATTGCAGCATCACTTAATCCCAGATTTTTTAATTTTTGGGTATAATCATTGCTTTCGTGTTGTTCCGGATTAATAGTTAAATGTCTGGAAAATTCACTTAAGGCAATTTCATGGGGTGAAAGAATTTCAGTATAATTTCCCTTAATCAGTTTTTCAATTTTGCTGTCATCTTTCCAGTAGTGATTTAACGCTGCGGCATGGTGTTTTGTACAGTATTTACAACCATTTGCCATCGACACAATCGTTCCTATAAGCTCCCGTTCCGCTCTGGAAAGTTCTGATCGGCTATACATTATGTCCATATATAAAGCCATGTGTGTTTTAATGCTTTCCGGTCTTAAACTTTGAACCATATGAACGTCGGCAATTTTTCCACGACTTTTCACCAGTTCGTCATAGATCTCTTTTAACTTTCCGTTAGCTTCACCAGGGTCGATTACTTTGATTCTCGACATAAATTTTTCCTAATCTTTCAAATAATCACAGAACATTTCTTCATAAACGTTTCATTTCTTGAGTTACCAATAATTTTGCTTTTTACTAATGATTTATCTGGAATTTTTTGAAATTATTGGTCAACCATAAATTTTTTTTACATTATTGAATAAAATGTCTTCAATTACTTTAAGTTTTAATCGAACTGATAAATTCAAGTTACGAAATTATAATTAAAGCCAAGCATATGCTGTTACAGGCAGGTGATTTTTCCAAGCAATTATTTATTTAGAGGACTGTGCAGGCAAGCACAAAAACAATTATTGCTAAACCTAATTTAAGCCACTTTGATTCTGTATTTACAGATAATTTACTTCCCAAATAGGATCCGAAAATGCCCGTTATCGCCACTATAACTGCTGGTAAAAAAAATATCTCCCCTCTCCAGAAATATACTCCCAGAGCAAAGATCGAAGAGAATATTCCAGCGAAAAGAGAGGTTGCGACAGCACTGTGCATATCAACATGCATAGCTCTTAATATTGGAGGAAATAATGTTCCTCCGCTTCCGCCCCGCAATCCTATAATTAGGTTACCCAAAAAGGCTCCGAGGAAATAATTAACCGGTTTGGGAGTTATTTTTTCGTATAGTCCATGGCTGATCTTATCGAGGTAAAGCCCAAATATGGTAATAAGTGCGGCGAAAAAGAAAATTGTTACGAGAAACCTGCCTGATACAATTCTGACAAAATAAGTAGCAAGAATTATTCCCAGAACGCCCCCAATAGTGAAATATCTAGCTACACTCCAGTTAATATTCTTCCTTTGAATAAAAGCTCCAGTAATGGAAGAAAGGGGTATAGCGAACATATTAGTTGCAAAAGCATTTATAAGGGGCATTCCGGTCATTACCAGCAGGGGAACCCTTACAGAACCGCCGCCTATTCCGAACATGCCACTAAAAAAGCCTGCTGCTATTCCTATCAAAACATAAATTAAGAGCTGTAACCAATCCATAATCCTCCGGTTTTAGCAATATTTTATTATAATATCTGTTATTATTTAACAGTCAAAACTTAATACAATTCAACTTGGAATTATTAACGATTTTTGAATAAGAAATATCCGTTTACTAAAATGATGAGAAAAATAATTATAAAAAATGGGTATTTTATTACTTCTGAAATTTTAAAAAAAACATTGAGTATCTGCCATAAATAGATCAATTGCCCGCAAATAATGAGAAAAGCTAAAGACCAGAGGGAGATAACGGTGGATTTATTCTCTTTTCCTTTCAAATACTTAACATCCAACGGATGAGCACTAAATATTGCTTTGCAGACCAGAAATCCACCTCCTATAATTATTATTGCTAAAAATCGGTTAATTAACATTGTATTTGGTTACAATCATAGCATCTTTATCTTATTTTTACTTTATGCCATTTTAAGACAAAATAGACAATTATTGCTACAAGATAAAAACCAATTCCATTATAAATAAATGCACTTATTGTTGCTAAAATTAAGAGGATTAATTTCCATTTTAAATCAATATCTTTATTTATCCAGAGATGATATAGGAGGAAAATTGCTACAATACTTCCCAAAAAGCCAACTAATATTTACTCCTATTCTATTTTTTTAAGTGAAATGACCACTGGCATCTGTTTTATATCCTGAAGGTACAATCCTGTGTCAAGCGAATGATTGGAAATCATTTTTAAATAATTTACCTTCTGTGAAAAAACCGAATGTTAAATATCAGTAGCTGTTACTTTGTAAATATGCATGGAAAGTATCATTGATAATCATTTTTTTAAGTATCATTTCTTTCTACATATTACTGGGCTTGAAGATCAATTATTATTCATTTCCTGGCTTATTTCAACAGTGATATCAAAACAAAAGTCAAAATATAGGCAAAAAAAGGTGCTATTCCCCAGACCGTGAAGAATCTTTTTACGGTTTTATTACCGAAGGTGGCTTTCCAGCCCTTTTTACTGATGCTCAGCGCTATAAATGCTGCTCCATTGAGTTGCACCAAAGATGTGGGAATACCTCTTGTGATGGAAGCTAATAGAAGTAAACTGGCAATAATCAGAGCTATTACTGTTGCATAAAACGGGCTGACTTCAACAATTTCTTTACCCGTTTTTTCAGTTACTTTGTGACCTAAGAGCGAACTCCCTATAGCAAAGCAAGGAGCTGCAATTAAAACGGATAAAATAATTATAGGAGTAAAGTTCTGGATGGAATCCAGTCCTAATTCGTTCGCAGTCAAAGATGCTATTGGTGCAGCAGCGTTAGCTACATTATTGGCTCCAATAGAAAATGCAACATAGAGAGATGATAAAATCAATAAAGCTTTCAAGCCCTTATGTTTTTGTAAATGGGAGTAATCGTCAGTAAATACTTTTTCTTTAAGTAATGGAAACACCCATTTAGAGAGGCAGAACATTATAAAGAAAGAAACCAGAGGTAAAATGAACCAGGTAGGTACAATTTCATAAAACAACTTATGAGTATTTAATCCGTCCAGGGCTGTTGCAGCTCCTGCTATTGACAGAACGGTTGCCTGACTGGTAGATTGAGGAACACCAATTAAGTTGGCAATAAGTAAAGACAGACCAATTGAAAATAGAATAATAGATGTATTCAGAGGTGTGAAATATGACTGCCCTAACAATCCTTTACCGAGAGTTAGAGATACTTCCTTTCCGGCTATTAAGGCACCGGCGAGAACCATTATACCAAAAAGCCCGGGAATTAATGCTCTTTTTATGATATTTGCACCATAAGCTGCAGAGAAGGATGGCGCTGTTCCGCTACCACCCATATTGACAGCTAAAAACATAGCTAGAAGAAATGGTATTGTTAACACATTAAATATTTCTGACATAATTATTCCTTCCTCCAAAAATTAATAATATTTTTTCATTTTATTACATAACCTGAAGATTAAGCAGAGACTATAAAGTATTATCCCGAAAGGGTTTGCAGCACAAGTTTTCTTTTATCCAGGCTGGCCTTCTTCTTCTTGTCCACCGAGTGAACTTCAATTTTTCACCTACGTAAAACTTCCGATATGCCTGTACCGGATCTCCGGGCACCCTGTACTTCTCAGGCATAGCCTGCGGGAATAAGAACAAAGATATTCATTTCTCAATAAATCAATTTAAGTTAAATATACTGACATAAAGTAGAATATTAACTTTTCCTTTTTTTAATTTATATAACTTAAATCAGGCATTTTTTGTCCAATTTTTAATTCAGAATTTAGTGACAATATAGCTGCCAGTAAGTTGATATCATACTTTTTTTTCGGATATTTTTTTAAAGATGATCAATCTGTTATCCAGTTTTTCCAGGGACAGATTGAAGTTTTCTGCAATGTAATTAATCGTTTTTGCTGTGAAAATAAAAACATGGGTCGGATCGTTGCGATAGTACCAATTCTGAAAATTAGTGTTTTCGTCGTAAAGATGCGTCATGAAGAGCAAATAACCCTGTGGTTTTAAGAGGCTGATCAGTTTTTTGATTTCGGTGGCAGGCTGATAAAAATGCTCAAATACTTCACAGCTGAAAATATAGTCGTAATGGTGATCCAGGTAACCTTCATCCGGATGGAAGAGAGGATCATACAGCTTCACATTATAACCTTTTTTCTGCAAAATTGTGGAAATAACAGGTCCCGTACCGCAGCCGTAATCCAGTCCTGAATGTTTTAAGTTAAATTTCTGTAAAATTGTTTTGGTAATAGGTGCTGTGAAGTTTTGGTAACACATGTCTTTAACATTGTTATTATGTTCTTCATACCTGCATTTCTCCTGCTCCGGTGTAAGGTAGTATTTTTTATCTTTCACACGAGCATCACAAGTGGAACATATGAAATAATATTTATCGGCTCTGGTTTCTAATTGTGTATTACATAAAGGGCAATTCATATAATTCCTCGATTAACTTTTCCGGGCAAATATCTTCTGTAGTATCAACCATCATATCAGCGACTTCGTTTTTCCATTCTGTAAATTGATTTTCCAGCTTTATCTCAATTGGCGGAGGCAACTTACCACGCATCCTCAGGGCAAATCGAGATTTAATTACTTCTAAAGAGGCAGTAAACTTTACTGTAAATAAGCCGTTTATTGACTTGATCTTTTTAAGGTGTTCTATTTCAGTAATAATATACACAACTGATTCTTCAGGTTTTCTATTAAGTGCTGCTTTAGTTAATTTTTCATAAAACAGCTTCCAGGCTTCATTCTCATTTTTTGCCATTCTT
>LKUH01000446.1 GCA_001412425.1 Candidatus Cloacimonas sp. SDB | reverse complement strand
GTCTCGCAAAGCAATTCTTTCTAAAAAATCAACACCTCGACTTCCACTAATAAAGCCTGAGCTTGGGATAGCGGGATTTAAAAAAGAAAAAAAGTTGGTGTTTTTCATTGAACAAATAATTTCTTCCATTTCCTCAACAGAAACACCGGTTGCATAGATAGAACCGACAACAGCCCCGATACTTGTCCCGGCAACGGAGTGTATGGGTATTTGGTATTGCTGTAGAACCTGGATAACGCCAATATGAGCCATTCCCCTTGCTGATCCACTGCCTAAAGCCAAACCAATCTTTAATCCCTGTTTATTTGCTACAGTCAATAAATCCAATAACTCTTGATCGAATATCTTCTGAACTTTTTCCATTGTTAGTCCTTTCCTTAAAAATATGTCCTTGGATTGGCAGAACAAGACGTAAAAATATAATATTGTGAAATCTAATTAGCACAATTGGAAATAATTTTGCTTTTTTACATTTTCCCTGAACGAAGAATCATAATAACCAAACCTAAACCCAATATACCGGAAATAAGAAAACCTATCACGCCAATCACTGGAAATCCCATAAATTGAGGGCCTTTTTCAGTTTGCATAATTAAAGATGAGCCAATAATAATGGCAACTAAAATTAGACTGTAAGATAATCTGTTTGTTGCCTTATCTAAGGCATTAATTAAATTTTCCAACCCCCGATGCTGAAGTTCTAATTTAAAGATACCCTCTTCCATTTTCCTTAAGGTATTACTTAGCTGTTTAGGTATTAAAACCATTAAATTATAAAATTCAGATAAATCATTAGATAGTTTTAACAAGAGTCGCTGAGGGCTTTTCCTTTCCAGGATTATATCTTTTACATAGGGTTTAGCTGTCTCGGTAAGATTAAAATCCGGATCAAGCGTTAATCCGATACCTTCGATAATAAGGAGAGATTTGCCAAGTAAAGCTAGTTCAGCTGGCATTTTAATGTGGTGCTTGACAGAAATTTGTACCAATTGACTGATGAATGCACCTAATTTAATCTCATTTAACGCTTTATCATAATATTGATCTAATAAATCCGCTATATCCCTCTTTAAAGAACGAGTGTCAATTTCCCCCTTGGAAGTAATCCCCAAATTTAACATTCTGGTTAAAATCTTATTTGAGTCATGTTCTAAAATAGCCATAAACAAGTCTACATACTTTTCCCTGGTCTCTTCGTCTATCTTTCCTATCATGCCAAAGTCCACAAAGCCGATAAGTTCATTTTCCATTACCAGGATATTCCCCGGGTGGGGATCAGCATGGAAGAAGCCATCAATTAGCATCTGTTTCATAAAGGCTTTTGCTCCGTTTTCAGCTATTTTTTTTCTGTCATAACCTGCTTCGTCTAATTCTTTTAGATGATTAATCTTAATGCCCTCGATATATTCCATAGTTAGGATACGTTTACTGCTCAATTCCCAGTATACTTTTGGGATATAAACTGTCTTATCTTCTTTAAAATTCTTCCTGAATCGCTCTGCATTTCTTCCTTCAGTACCATAATCCAACTCCATTCGTATTATTCTTGCAAACTCTTCAGCTACTCCCACCGGATCATACAATCGACTAACCGGAATATATTTTTCGATGAGACGAGCCAGGTGAAAGAGAATGTCCAAGTCAGTTTCAATAATTTCTTCAATATCAGGGCGTTGCACCTTTACCACCACTTTTACCTTATCTACTTTCAATATTGCCTTGTGAACTTGCCCTAAAGAAGCAGCTGCAAAAGGTTTTTCTTCAAATGAATAGAATAACTCGGAAACATTGGCTCCTAACGATTTTTGAACCATTTGCTCAACTTGAACATAGGAAAAAGGAGGTACTTTATCTTGCAGTTTTTCTAATTCCTTAATATACTCCAGAGGAATGATATCAGCCCTAGTGCTTAAGATTTGACCCAATTTCACGAAGGTAGGGCCCAATTCTTCCAGAGCAAGCCGAGCCCTCACTGGAATAGGCACCTGGTCTATCTTGGAATATTTTGGTTTAAAAATCTTTCCACCCTTGGTAATTAGATTCATTAATCCTAACTGTTCTACATAATACTCAAATCCATATTTAATTAAAATATTGATTATTTGTCGAAGCCGTTTAATATTTTTATATCCTCTTTTAAATCTCGAAAAAGGCATAGTAATCCATCCTCTTGATTAACTAATTTAGCTGCTAATTGATATTTAGCAACTTTC
>LKUH01000445.1 GCA_001412425.1 Candidatus Cloacimonas sp. SDB | reverse complement strand
AACCTGTCCGATACGGGCAGGTTTTTTTACTTTTTAAATGGAATAGTCATAATTTAAAGTTTACAGCAGGTCTTCAAAAGCACTCTCGGATTCCTGACTTTTATCTTTACCGTATTTTTTCCAGTCATCCTGACCTTTTCCACCTGTTTCAGGTAATTCGGAAGGCTCTAGTGAGATCCGTTTGCTTTTTTCATCAATATTGATAACCCTGATTTTCAGTTCTTCTCCGATATTGGATTTATCTAATTTAATACCGGCCAGCTTAATTTTTGAGGCAGGCATAAGACCTGTGACACCGTCTTTAATTTTTATAAAAGCTCCGAAGTTTGCAATATTTTCAATAACACCGTTAACTACATCATTTTCATTCACAAATTCATGAATATTTTCCCAGGGGTCCGGCTGTAATGCTTTCAAAGATAAAGATATTTTTTTGTTTTCGGAATCAATTCTCAAGATCTGTGCTTCTACCAGGTCACCTTCATTCAAAACTTCAGAAGGATGATTAATACGTCTACCCAGGGATAATTCAGAAATTGGTATTAATCCCTCCACTCCTGGTTTGATTTCCACAAAAGATCCAAAAGGAAGGTTTCTGAGTACTCTGCAGTTGACGTTATCACCTTCTTTAAGTTCTTTTACAGTACTTTCGAAAGGATTTTCCTGAAGAGATTTTACACTAAGTGAGATCTTTTCACCCTGGATCTTAATGATCTGAACATCAATTTCATCTCCGATATTCAGCAATTCTGAAGGTGATTCAACTCTGGCCCAGGAAAGTTCAGAAATGTGAAGCAGACCCTCAATACCTCCCAGATCGATAAAAGCTCCGAAATTGGTAAGTCTAACTACTTTACCTTTCACAACAGAATTCTCTTTCAGCTCAGCCAGGGTTTCTTCTTTCTTTTTTTCGATCTCTTCAGCTAGAATTACTTTTCTGGAAACCACAATATCGCGACCATTTTCTTTGAAATCAATGATCCTGAAATCATAATTTTTCCCTACGTATAATTTCACATCAACTGCTTTTCTTGCATCTATATGTGATTTGGGGCAAAAAGCTCTCACACCGGAGACATTGACTATGAAACCACCTTTAGTAAATGCGGTAACCTTACCACTGACAGGAATTTCATTTTCAAAGGCTTCTTTAAGAACTCTGATATTAACAGCAACCAGACTTTTAGAAATAAATGTTTCTGTTTCGGTATATTTTACAACATATCCTGATAATTGATCACCTATATTATAAGGAAGATTGCCCTCTTTATCCAAATAGTCTACTTTTTCCGCATAGGCATCTCTTTTCCCGCCCAGAGAAACAAAAATAAATGAATCAGTTATATTTAATATCTCCCCTTCAACTTTATCTCCAACCTGCAGATTTTTTATATTGCCCAGAGATTCTTCCAGTAATTGTTCCAGTTGCTCATCTTCAAAACCAGCTTGGGGATTTTCCAGTCCGGTTTTAATTTCTTCAGAAGGGAAAATATCACTTTCTTCCTCAAGATTCTCATCAGTTTCCATAACTTGATCATTTTGAGAATCAATTTTTATATTTTCAGAAGCAGCAGGAGACGTATTTTCTGATTCAGATTGGGAATTTTTTTCTTCTGCAACTTCGTTCTCAGCAATATTTTTTTCATCTACTTTTTCCATCATTTCTCCCACATTTAAATTTAAATGTCAAAAAGATTGCTCAAGGTTGTTTGTCCAGATTTATTTTTCTACAAATATGGGGTAATATCTGAGTTTTAAAGAAATTTATTCAATAAAAAACTTGACTGCCGTTTTCTCATATCAAGATTTTGTCATATGAGAGGAATGATAATATGATAGATGAATTTGTAATCTCAAAATTATCTAAATTATTCATGGTGATTTCGAATGAAATCAGAATAAAAATTATTTATACTTTAATGGAATCCGACTCTTTATCTGTTACAGAACTTTCCAAAAAGATTAACATTGCCCAGAACACTTTATCTGCTCACTTAAAAATTCTTTACGATGGTGGATATATTACAAAATCCCAGAACTGGCGTACGGTTCATTATCAGATAAAAGAACCGAAATTAAAGGAGATCCTGGAGTTAGGAACAATGGTTCTCTATAACAAATGGGAAGGAAACTGGGAAAAGATCGCTTCTGCAAAGAAAAAAATTGAAGAAATCAATAAAAGAAAGCAAAAGGAGATTAAAAAATGAGTAAAATTATACCTCGCTGGGAATGGAGAACATTTGGAGATGACCTTTCTAAAGGGGAAGAAGAAATTAAAAAATGCGGAACACCCCGTAACAGAGAAAGCAGTGAAATCTATATTCTGTCTGCGAAAAGCAATGATAACACAAAGATCAGAGATGAGCTGATGGACATAAAATCTCCCATTAGAATTAATAAAGATACAGGGCTGGAGCAGTGGACAGTTCTGGCTAAATCTGCTTTTCCAATTCACATAAATGATCTTGTTCTGGTTTACAAGGCATTTGGATTACAACTACCTTATTTAAACAAAGATGAATATTCCTATAAAGAGTATATTGAAGACCTGATAGGAAAAAATCCTGACCTAAAGATGGTCAATGTTGAAAAAATCAGACACGGATATTTAATTGATGATGCTATAGTGGAAATAGCTGAAGTCAAATTCAACGATTTTGAGACTAAAACCATTGCTGTTGAGCATACAGATCCGGAATTAGTTTTGAAAACTGTAAAAAAATTAGGTTTAACAGAATTCGAGAATATTAACTACATCAAAGCAATGAAGCGGACCTTTAGTATGAAATATTAGGACTTCTTCGAAATCGGGAATGATAATAAAATAGGAGAATGAATGAATAGATATGCAATATTAGATATGGGAACAAATTCGATCAAATTTCTACTTTTTTCAATAAAGGAAGGTAGAGCAAAGACAATTATTGATACCAACAATATCTCCAGATTAGGAGAAGGACTTCAGAAAACCGGAATTATCTCGGATGAAGCTATGGACAGGAACATCAGGGTGCTTGATGATTTCATTAAAACAGCTAAGGAACATAAGGTTAAAGAGATAATTGCTGTTGGAACAATGTGTTTAAGAACAGCAAAAAACAGAGA
>LKUH01000444.1 GCA_001412425.1 Candidatus Cloacimonas sp. SDB | reverse complement strand
AAGGATTTTCATTTTCCGGAAAAAATTTATCTTTCTCTTTCTGTTTGGCTTGAGCTTACTGGCAGAGATTTCTTCCAGGCAGTCTATAATTCTTTGACTGGTTTTCCCATCTTTATAGGGGTTTATGTCGTTAAGATGAACAGTTCTGTTATATTTATGCTCAGCAGGATTTTCCAGACAGCGATCGATATTTTTTCTAAGGTCGGAAGCTTTTTCTATGTTAATACCTTTATCGAATCTGCTGAGGGTTTTGTAGGTAATCACGGGTTTATCCAGAATCATGAATTCGTAAACGACTGAGGAAGTATCGGAGATTAAAACGTCAGCAACATGTAAATAAGGGGTGATATCGTTATCGTAAACGATCTGACAATTTTTAGTAACATAGTTTTTGAAAATCCGGATCACTCTTCTTTCCATAAGTTCATGAAACTTAATCAGCCAGTGTTCATTTTTCTTTATTATGTCGGGAATGAGGGCAAGTAAATCGTAGGAAGACTGCATTTTAGGGCTGAAGGTGGGTGCATAAAGAATGATCTTTTTATTTGGAGGCAGATCAAGTTTTTCCTTTAATCTTGCAGTGGGATAGGAGAGGATGTAATCTACTTTAGGCCAGCCGGTTTCTTTAGTCAGAAAGGTTCCGTATTTTTTTTGCAGACGTTCAAATTGCTGAGTTACAAAAGGTCCGGAAGTGAAATAGAAATCGAAGAAGGGTCTAATTTTAAAGTGAGAAGGTTTTTCCACACCCAGTCCGTGAAATAGTTGAATTTTCAGTCCAGGTATTCTGAAATCGATAAAATTTCCTGGCGCCAATACAAAATCAGGATCAAATTCAATAGCCTGTTCGGGTAATTCAAAGATATTATATTTCAGCCACTTCTCAGGAAAATCATTAACTGTCCAGTAGAACAGGTAAAATGCGATGTTATATCTGGTTCTGGAGCTCAGATATTTTACAATGGGTTTAATAATCGGGTAGGAATAGGTTTTTGATATGTAAAATAATATTTTCATGAATTATCCGGAAAATTGCAAATTATACAATATTTTATATCTTTCACAAGATTCGAGTAATTCTTCATGTTTTCCCATACCAATAATTTTACCTTGATCGAATACAATAATTTTATCTGAGGAAAGGACTGTTGAAAGGCGATGAGCTATCATGATCACTGTTCTGTCTTTAGTAGCCTGTTCAATGGCTTTTTGCACTTTCTGTTCAGCTTCTGTATCCAGCGAACTGGTCGCTTCGTCAAAAATCAATATGGGTGGATCACCCACAACAGCTCTGGCAATGCAAAGCCTTTGTTTTTGTCCGCCAGATAAATTGGAAGCTTTAGTATTGAGCAGCTGATCGTATTTATTCGGCAGTTTTTCTATAAATTCGTCAGCATAAGCAATTTTTGCTGCTCTGGAAATATCTTCATCTGAAACTTCTTTCAGGGAACCGTAGCTGATATTATTTTTGACAGTATCTGTGAACAGGATCGATTCTTGGGTAACAGTACCGAAAAGCATTCTCAGGTCTTTCAATTTAATGTTTTCGATAGGAATATCATCTATATAGATATTGCCGGAAGTTTTATCATACATGCGTGGCAGCAGATTTACGCACGTAGTTTTACCTGATCCGCTTGATCCTATCAGGGCAACTTTTTCTCCTTTGAGAACTGAAAAAGATATATTCTCAAGCACATATTTTCCCTCTTCATAGGCAAAACTAACATTTTGAAATTGGATCTTATCGTTAAATTCTGTTATAGAAAATGCATTTTTCTTTTCTTTTATCTCCGAAGTTCTATCCAATATTTCCGAGATCCTATCCAGAGATACCATAGCCTTTCTTATTTCAGTGTAAGCGGTAGTGATTTTTTTCATGGGATGCAGCATAGAGAACATCGCCAGTAGAAAAGTAACAAAAAGTCCTGCTGAAAACGTGCTGTTGGGAGTCAGTACCTGACTTCCCCCAATGATCATGACAATTACGCCCATCAAAGTACTGTTTAACTCCGATAGAGGAGTATTTACGGCAGCATAAAGAATTGATCTCTTCCAGAAACTGAAATGTTTATTATTGATATTCTGAAATTTCTGCATTTCATAATCTTCTCTGGCAAAACCTTTTACGATTCTCATACTGCTTAGCGTTTCATCAACATTGGAGAACATTTCGGAAGATTGTTTCTGAATGCGTTTGGCATATTTTTTTATCTTTCTGCCTAGAAAACCGAGGATATAAGAAAAAATTGGGAATAACACCAGGCTGATTAAAAATAATTTTGGATTTATCAGCAAGGCAATAATAGTATTAACGATTAAAAGTAGAAAATCCTGCAAAGCTGTAAAAATGGATTTTATAAACATATCACTGACAATTTTCACATCAGATACTATTCTTACCAGGGAGTCGCCTATTTTATTTTTGCCAAAAAAGCTGAGTGATTGATAAAGATATTTATGAAAAATAATATCTCTAATGTCTTTAACTGTTCTTCCTCTCAGATTAGCGAACATGATTTTATTGCCATAGAAAAAGATATTTTTCAACAGGATAAGGATCAGGATCATTATTCCGATGATCCAAAGCAGCAGCATTTGGTCGGTGTTTGAGAGGACTTTCCCGATTTCCTCACCCAGAGGCTGATAAATTTCTTTTTGAAAGATAGAAAAAATCTGCTGCTCCTGAGATTGGAAATTTACAATAATAGTCTTGATAGCCTGGTAAAACTGGGGGAAACTTGTATAAACAACATCCTGTCTGATATCTGTAAATATGTAGTCAAAGAAAGGGATTGCCATTGTAATACTGATACCACTGAAAACTGCAAAACCGAGCATGAATATCAGCCCCGCTATCATGTAGGCCCAGTATTTGAGCATATATCTATATAATCTGATTATATTTTTCATATTCCACTACTTAAATCTTATCTATTAAGAATTTTTTAGTATCTAATGGTGTCAATAAGAATTTGCTTTAGCCTTTCATATGGCTTTAGAGTAATTTAAAATATAATCATACAGGGAAAATTAAGTATACACTAAAGATGAAAAATTTATACTTTTTGGAAGTTATTTCCAATTAATAAAAAATGCTTTACAAAGAAAGAGCCGGTTTTTGTTTTGTACAAAACATAAGGAGGTTTTTAATGGCATTAACTACAGAAGCCAAAGAGGCTGTCATGGCAGAGTTTAAACTCCATGATTCTGATACGGGTTCCCCTGAAGTACAGGTGGCTTTACTCAGTCAAAGGATCAAAGACATTACCGAGCATTTGAAAATTCACAAAGGTGATTTTCATAGCAGAAGAGGTCTGCTGAAGCTTATCGGGAAACGCAGAAGACTACTCGATTATCTTCAGGAAAAAGATATTGCTCGGTATAGAAAATTGATCAGCTCACTTGGACTCAGGAAATAATAAATCATGGTATAAGAGGGGGATTTATTCCCCTTTTATTTTTTAAGAACAAAACAAACCGAGTAGGGAATACCAAGCAATAAGCAAAGTTTAATAGGGGTAGATTTTGCCTATTGCTTCCAGTTCCCTGCTCTAAAAAAAGGAGAACTAATGCACAAATTTGACATTAAAAAACAGACTTTCCAATTGAATGGAAGAGAATTAACGCTGGAAACTGGAAGAATGGCCAAGCAGGCTAACGGTTCAGTTTTCATCACTTATGAAAATACCAGTATACTGGTTACGGCTACAGCATCTAAAGATGTCAGGGAGGGTACGGACTTTTTCCCTCTCACAGTTGATTTTGTTGAAAAAATGTATGCTTCCGGAAAGATCCCGGGAGGATTT
>LKUH01000443.1 GCA_001412425.1 Candidatus Cloacimonas sp. SDB | reverse complement strand
ATAATTTTTTCCCCTGCCGCAATCTTGAGATTGTAATTATGAAATAACTTTCTGTTCTTGATGGTAAGATCAAGATCTCTGAATTCGAGCATTTTGGTTTAAATTCCGGTTGAAATCACTGATTCCCAGGGTTTATTCAGAAAATAATCCAGCACAATCCTGTTTTTTCCTTTCAGATCAGGCGGTATTTTTTCCTGGTATTCCTTTAGAACC
Organism: Candidatus Cloacimonas sp. SDB; assembly: GCA_001412425.1. Lineage (GTDB taxonomy): Bacteria > Cloacimonadota > Cloacimonadia > Cloacimonadales > TCS61 > SDB. Next base: position 890 of record LKUH01000443.1, on the reverse strand, counting down.
AGGTATTTTGAGAACTGGAGTTTTTTTTCATCCGCTACCTGCTGAATCAAATCAATCCCATCTTCAATTACAGCTATGTCGGTATACTGCATCAGATTAGTGTTACAGATCAATTCCGTTATCTGCAAATCTGCAGTACTTTCCAGCATCATCATCATAGCTTCGATCTCTTTTTTAGTGGAAGTGAATGGTCTCCTGGTGTTAATTACCAGATGCATTTCGTATCCTCTTTTTTTGATATTTTCCACATAACGAGCCAGAGTCCTGCAACCACTGGGATCGCCTCCCACATCGAGTATTACGACACTATTTTCTTCCTGCACAGCACCCATGATCCTGGGTGAAAGCATAGGCAGGTCAGCGTGGGTGAATTCTCCCTCCGGTGCTACGATTTCTATGCCTTCTTTACGAAATCTAGCTCTCAGATCACGGCTGCGGAAATAGGGGTTCACTACGTCCAGATCAACCAGAACTACGTTATTCTGCTCTGATTTTATTTTCCTGGCAAGATTGATCGAATATTCACTTTTCCCGCTTCCGTATGCTCCTATCACTACTACCAGCTTATTGTCCATTTCTACTCCTGAACTTCAATGTATAAACAATATATGAATTATAAGTTAATATGTCAAAATTCTTTTTGACACCATTGAATATCTTTTATTTTCTCTTCTCATTCAGGGGAAGGTGTAAGAATGAGAAGATTTTCATTAGTAATAATTTTGTTGGGAATACTTTATTTCTGTGCTGCCGAAGAAATTATCGATCTGAATTTCTATAACGAGCTTAAGGCAGATTTCAATGATTTTTCGGTATTCAGGGAGTTTCAGGAAAATGCCGCAAATGATTCCATCATTTCCTACAATATTTTTTCCGGCCGGATTCTTAAA
>LKUH01000442.1 GCA_001412425.1 Candidatus Cloacimonas sp. SDB | reverse complement strand
TTTTAAAGACCAAATTACCAAAAAAGTTGCCGCTAACGGGAACTGCACGCAAATTTGAGCCTGCGAAGATTTGGTGCAGAGTTAGGTGCTTTTTAAAATATTAAACTCAATAAGACTTCCTCTTATATTTTGAAGAAAAAAAAGTTTATCAAAATCACCATAAAAAACATGAGAATCATTATTAGTGAATTTAATAGCTTCTGGCGATGTCCACTCATCAACACCAATCAATAACCAACATTTTTCGCAACAAGATAAATATCCAGTTATTTTCTTCTGTTTGTCATCAATTCTTTTCTGTAACAATTCATAGGGATTTATATTTACAAAACAAACATCAAGTCTAGACCAATCATGTAATTGTAGCCATACTTTGTTGAACAAAATATGCGATCTAATCCTAATCCAATTAAAATATTCTAGTCCCATATTTTTACAATCAAGTGCTTTATTCTTTGGAATGTCGTCAATTTTACTGATTACATAATTATATAATTCGGTTGATGCTGAATCTACATCAATAGGTCTTGAAGGTGAGGTAAATCCTGCTTTCACTTCTAAGGGTGGGACATTATTTTCCTCAGCTCTCGTCCTTGCTTTTCTAATACACTTGTTTTGTGCAGCACGAATTTGGGCTAATGAGAAATCTCCATCTGTTTCATTCATCAATGAAGTTATTTCTAATCCTACCTTTTTGTCATTATAATCTAGCAAGAAATCCGGACATGGGGGATGACTTCTTATCCATCCATTAACATCGTACTTAGTTAAGTCCAAAAAACTTAAAAGATGTGAAACCTCTTTTTGCTCTGTGTTAGGATCTCTATATACGATTTTCATAAGAAATACTTTAAACAATATCAGCTTTATTGTTCTTTAAAACATTATACCAGAAGAAGGGCAGAGCTATGATGTTACCGAATATCAAGAATAGAAACCATAATATCTTGCTTGACGAGGACAAATCATTAGACTTGAATAAATAAATAGAAAATCCATAAAAAAGAAACCAAAAAATGAAGAAAGAAAAGAAGGAAAAGAAATCCAAAAAAATTGGAATTCCATCAAAAACATTTGTGAAAAATGATTCCGATATACATAAGAAACTAACAAAAATGGGTATATAAGTAAAAACTCCAACAAAATTACTTGATAATAATCTCATAAACCTCACTTTAAATAGCACCTAACTTACCAGCGCACTGCGGAAGCGTCCAG
>LKUH01000441.1 GCA_001412425.1 Candidatus Cloacimonas sp. SDB | reverse complement strand
AGACTGAGCTGTTTTTTCTCCGATTTCAGAAATTTCAAGAAGATCTTCATATGAAGCATTCATCAGCGAGTCAATATCATCAAAATGATCTGTAAGTATTTTTGCAGTTCTAGCTCCAACATACCTGATACCCAATCCAAACAATACCTTATAAAATTTCTGATGCTTTGATTTTTCTACTGCAGCTTTGAGATTCTCTGCTGATTTGATTCCCTGCTTTTCCAAATTTGAAAACTTCTGGTAATCTATCTGATATATATCTTCGATCTGTTCTATCATATTATTCTCTAAAAGTTGTCTGACAACAACACTTCCCAATCCTTCGATATCTACAGCATCCCTGGATGCAAAATGCTCTATTCTCTTGTGTATCTGAGCTGGACAATTAATATTTTCACAATAAATTACTGTACCATCACCCTCTTTTTTTAATGGGCTGCCACAGATAGGACAATTATTAGGAAATCTTATTTTTTTGGTATCAGCAGGTCTTTCATTGTGATTTACTTTAATTATTTTTGGAATTATTTCACCTGATTTAATGACTGTAACATAATCTCCGATTCTAAGCTTTAAGCGTTTTATTTCAGCAAAATTATGCAAAGTCGCATTTGAAACTGTGGTTCCCGAAATGAAAACCGGATCCAGCTTGGCAACAGGAGTTACTGCACCTGTTCTTCCAACCTGAAAATCCACACCAAGTAATTTTGATTTCATTTCTTCAGCTTTAAATTTATAGGCAATAGCCCACTTAGGGAATTTAGAAGTATAACCCAGCTTCCTCTGTAAGTTGAAATCATTTACTTTAATAACCAGACCATCTATATCATATTCAAGTTCATTTTTTCTTTGTTCCCATTTCAGACATTGATCTAATATAGCCTGCTTTTCTGTTAAATACCCGCTCAAACCCATATCGGAAAGAATGGTTTTAAATTTCAGAGATTCAAAAAATTTAAGCAATTTATACTGGGAATCAATTTCCTGATTATTAAACAATCCCACTGTATAAACTCGATAATCCAATTTCCTGGCTCTAACTTGTTCAATATCTTTAAGCTTTATTGTTCCTGCAGCAGCATTCCGCGGATTAGCGAAAAGTTTCTCATTATTTTTTTCCCTTTCCTGATTGATCCTTTCAAATTCAGCTCTGGGTAAAAAAATTTCTCCGCGAATCTCAATGGGTTCTCTGTAAGCTATTTTTGCAGGGAGAGATGAAATAGTTTTAACATTATTTGTAACATCTTCCCCCTCAAAACCATTCCCTCGTGTTGTTGCATATTGCAGTTCACTATCTTCATAATAGATATTTATACCGAATCCGTCCAGTTTGAGTTCCGTAATAAAACTAATTATTTCTCTATCTTCAACTTTGATTTTATCATAAAACTCCTCAACCTCTTCCAGTGAATAAGCATTTTCCAGACTATACATGCGGACTTTATGAGGAATTATCCCTGTTTCCCCTGATATATCAGAACCAACCAATCTCGTAGGTGAACTGGATATCTTGTACTGGGGGTATTGCTCTTCCAATTTCTGCAGTCTCTTAACTAAAAGATCATATTCATAATCGGAAATCTCCGGATTCGCTTTTCGAAAATAAAGATCATTATGTTTTTTAATTTGTTTCCTGAGATCTTCAATCTCTTCTTTTATAAATAGATCTTCCAATTTGCCTCCTGATTTGTCATAAAATAAATTCTAGATAATTAAGCAATATATTTAAACCAATTCCTCAAAATATTAAAATTGATTTTATTGACATTTATCTGGAAAATTTACTTTTTCAAAAAGAGGGAAAAATGGATAATCAAAATGTATTATTTGCATTTGGACTGACATTATTTGCCGGTCTGGCAACCGGTATAGGCAGTGCACTTGCTTTTTTTACTAAAAGAACCAACATTAAATTTTTATCTGTTGCTCTTGGTTTTTCAGCAGGGGTAATGATCTATGTCTCAATGATTGAAATTTTTTATAAAGCAAAAATATCTCTTCAGGCAGACTTAGGTGTCAGAGCCGGATACTGGGCTACAGTCGGAGGTTTTTTTGCTGGAATTCTTTTAATTGGAATTATTGATAAAGTGATACCTGCTTTTGAAAATCCACATGAAATCCATAAAGTGGAAGAAATTGAAAATACTTCCAAAGTAAATGATACACAAAAACTTATGAGAATGGGTATGTTTACTGCTTTAGCCATTGCAGTTCATAATTTTCCGGAAGGCTTTGCTACTTTTTTATCAGCAATCAAAAATCCTACTCTGGGAATTTCTATAGCTGTTGCAATTGCAATTCATAATATACCTGAAGGAATTTCAGTTTCGATTCCCATTTATTATGCTACTAACAGTAGAAAAAAAGCCTTCTGGTATTCTTTTGCTTCCGGACTCGCTGAACCTGTTGGAGCTTTAGTAGGATATTTTATTCTCTTCTATTTTTTATCAGATGTTCTTTTTGGAATAGTTTTTTCAGCAGTTGCCGGCATCATGGTATATATATCATTAGATGAATTGCTTCCAGCAGCACAGAAGTATGGTAAACATCATCTTTCTATTTACGGATTAGTCCTGGGAATGGCAGTAATGGCATTTAGTCTGCTACTATTCGTCTAAAATTTTACTAAATGTTTAGTTTTAGATATAGAGAGAGCCTGAAGAAGGCGGCGACTTACTCTTCCACACAGTTGCCCATGCAGTACCATCAGCGCGGGTAAGCTTAACTTCTGTGT
>LKUH01000440.1 GCA_001412425.1 Candidatus Cloacimonas sp. SDB | reverse complement strand
CAGGTGTATAAACTCTCAATTAACCCTAAACCTGAATCTTTTATAAAAAATGGGGGGATGCATGATTATTCTTTTACCTTGACAAAGTTTATAAAAAAGTGAGTTTTTACAAAATTATATTAAAAATTTATTTATAATTTTTATCAGGAGCGGGTATTGAGAATTAAAATATTTTTCATAATATTGGTCTTATTCATTTCTCTTTCTAGTGAAGAAAATATAATTCACAATTCTATGGTTGAGTTTAATGATCAAAATTTTGAAATTAACCTTCCCGGGATCACAAAATCGTCCAGCGGCAACTTTTTTGATGAGCCTTCAATTATCGTCTGGGGTACATTATCTGATGATGAAGATGAGCTGGAGATCAACCGGATGTTTGCAGAAGATATCGTTGATTTCAGAATTGCCCGTTGGATGATTAAGCCTGACAATGTTAAGAAAATAATCCCGGATTCTCTGGTTAAATCTGAGGATCTGGAAGAGTACAATCTTATTCTGGTAGGAACTGTTAATTCCAACACCTGGTTAAAATTGTTAGAACCCTTTCTTCCTTTCCAGATCAATTCCACTGAGATCAGTTTTAAAAATTACAATTTCACCGGTGATGAAGTGGGAATAAATTTCAGATATCCCAATCCGCTTAATCCCCAAAAACAGCTTTGGGTCATCACCGCACCCTCCTATGAAGCTTTAAGATTCATTCCCAAAAAAGATGATTACTGCATTTATGAATTAACTGATTATAGCCTTCAGGCAGACAGATTCAACGAACTTGCCCAGGGTAATTTTGACGAAAACTGGGAGCTGGATGATCTGCAAATGATCGATAATATCGAGATTTATTCGGGAGAAAATGATTCTTTCGAGCTATTGCCTATCAAGCATTATCCTGCTCCGGAATGGTGTCGATCGGGAGTTATGTACGAAATATTTGTCAGAAGTTTTGCTGATAGTGACGGGGATGGAATTGGAGATTTAAAGGGATTAACAGCAAAATTGGATTATTTGAATGACGGTGATCCCGAAACGGATTCTGATCTCGGGATCGAACTTATCTGGCTGATGCCGATATTTGAGTCTCCCAGCTATCATTGTTACGATGTAGCGGATTATTATAAGATCGAATCAGATTATGGTACTAATGCCGATTTTCAGGAATTATTAAGAGAAGCTCATCAGCGCGGAATACGAATAATAACTGATCTGGTTTTAAACCATTGTTCTTCTGAACATGAATTTTTTCAGGATGCCTACGGAAATCCGGATTCAGAATTTTCCCAATGGTTCTATTTTACCAATGCTGCTAAAACCAGAGCGCATAACTGGCAGTTTCGGCATCGCGCTAAAGACCGCTCTATGCTTGAGCCCTATATGCCAGCCTGGAATGTGAATAATCCTGAAGTCCAAAACTATCTTTTCGAGATGGCAAAGTATTGGATGGATCCTGATAATGACGGGGATTTTTCGGACGGAATAGACGGCTTCAGATGTGATTATGTCAAAGGTCCTCCCCATGAATTCTGGAAAAATTTCAGGCAGGAAGTTAAAGCCCTGAATCCGGAAGTATTACTTCTGGCGGAAAACTGGGACGGCATGGTATCTATTTCTCAAAGCTTTGATGATGAATTCGATATGGCTTTCGATTTTCCTTTTCAGGGAGGCCTGGTGGGAACAATATCCAGTGCAACATCCAATGCTATTATCTCTGTTATTGAAGAACAGCAGAGAATTCTGCCAGAATACGCCATTATGAACCGTTTTTTTAATAATCATGACATGAACCGAATTTTTACCACCCTGGATGATAAAAGTGCTAAACAAGGACTGACCATTCTTCTTACCATGAACAATATGCCGCTGCTTTATTATGGTGATGAGATAGGTATGAAAGGTGAAAAAGATCCCTATGATGAAGGCATTCGCAGACCGATGGAATGGTGCCGGGATAATAGCTGCCCTGAAATGACTTCCTGGTATCCCGTCTGGAATGATTTTCCTGATGGAATTTCGGTAGAGGAACAGATTGAAGACTCCGGTTCCATTCTGAACTATATTAAAAGATTGATCAGACTGCGGGAGGATTATCCGGTTCTGGAAACAGGTGAGGTTGAATTCCTGCCGGTTCAGATTACAGTAGAACCTGAAGAACAATATAAACGAGCCTTAGTATACTGTCTGAAGAATGAAAGAGATATAATTTTGATTGCAGCTAACCTGCATAAAGAACAGAAGTTGATGATAGATCTTTCGGGACTCGGAATTATTGATGAAATCAGAGATTTGAGTATAGACAAGTTCAATTATGATCTAACTGATCAGATTCTGGAATTAGACAGCCCGGGAAAGGGTACTTTTATAGCAAAAATATTAATTGAAAAAATGTAGGAGGATTTATGAAAAAAGTAATGATAGTAGTTTTTCTATTAAGTTTTATGGTCCCCGCGCTTTTAGCACAAACCGAAATTGTTCTCTGGCATTCTTATCGTGGTGGTGAAAAGGCTGCTTTAAAACATGCCGTAACCAATTTCAACCAATCTCAGAAAGAAATTAAGATAAAAGACCTGGGTGTTCCTTTTGATGCTTTACCAGACAAGATTACAGCTGCGATACCCCTGGGGAAAGGTCCAGATCTGTTTATTTTTGCACATGACAGAATAGGCGGCTGGGTAGAAGCAGGAATAATTGAGCCTCTGGACTTCTATCTGGAAGACGACATTTCCGATACTTTTGTAGAGGGCGCTTATGAACCCATGATTTACCATGGAGATCTTTATGGGCTGCCGATGTCTCTGAAATCGATAATTTTATATTATAATCCTAATATTATAAAAACTCCGCCCAAAACTACTGACGAAATGATCGCCTTAGCGAAAGCACACACTGATATTGAAAATGATGCTTACGGACTGGTGTATGAAAATGCGAATTATTATTATTCCGCCTGCTGGATGCAGGGTTTCGGCGGCAGGGTTTTTGATGAGAAAAACAATCCTATCGTAAACTCGAAGGAATGTGTTCGTTCATTTCAATTCATCCAGGATCTTTTTTTGAAAG
>LKUH01000439.1 GCA_001412425.1 Candidatus Cloacimonas sp. SDB | reverse complement strand
AAACTGTAATCTCCATGTCCTGGTCTGAAAATATTTTTTATTTTCTCATAATCGGCAGTTTTAAAATCTGTATTATCAACCAGAATGCAAATAGGCATACCGGTTGTTTTTCCCTCCAGAACACCTGAGATCACTTTTATCCTGTCTTCTTCTTTTCGAAGGGAAGAATAACTTCCATTAATTGGTCTTCGCTTATTCAATTCCTGCTGAATTCGCTTGAAGGGAAAATCAATACCAGGTTTTATATCTTCTAATACAACACCTATCGCCGGTCCGTGACTTTCGCCAAAAGTTGTGATGCCAATAAAACTATCCCATTTATTTGATCTCATCAAATCTCCTGAAAATAAATTTAATTTCACTAAATGTTATGTCAACAGTTTATCCTTCAAGAGTGTTATGTGGAGTTGTGATATTATGGTTCAGAAAATTGATATTGTTGAGTGATGATATTTGTTGCCAGTATTCCGTTATCTATGTAAATTTTGAAATATAAATAATATTGATTAAATGATTTCTGCCAGAAAATTTGACAAAATCCAGTTGTGGCAAAAAGGTATAAAAGAATATTTGACAATTGAGGTAGTTAAATTTGGGTTAGATTCACTATTTTATCAGGAGGAAAGATGGGTTTGGAATATATCTTACTAAACGCTTCGACCAATGGACTGGAGACAACGAACTGGTTTTCAATTGCCACCAAAGGCGGCTGGCTGATGCTTGCATTATTATTGATCTCATTTTTAGCAATTGAGATCATAATAGAAAAAATCATCAAATTAAGAAAGATAAGAAAAGGTGAAGACGAAATAGTAGAAGAGGTTTTAGAAAACCTTAGAAGCAATAATGTGGATAAAGCAATTAATATCTGTGAAGAAAATTCTCAATCTGCTTTAGCTGCAATATTGGCAAAAGCAATTGATAAAATTGATATCGGATTATCCGGAAAAAAAGAAGTGATCGATCTTTCCTTAAAAAAGGAAATACACCAGATGGAGAAAAAATTGGGAACTCTAGCTACTTTTTCTGCAATCGCTCCTTTAATTGGTTTCCTGGGTACTGTTACCGGAATGGTAAAAGTTTTTATGAAGTTAGGAGAAATGGGAGGTGGTGTAGACATAACACTTCTTTCCAATGGTATTTGGGAAGCTCTTATCACTACAGTCGGAGGTCTGTCTGTCGGGATTATTTGTATCATGTTCTATAATTATCTGGTGGGAAAGGTGGAAACTATAACTCAGGAAATTGAAGATAAGGCGAATGATTTTTTCCTGACTATTAGGAGAATTAACCATGGCAGTTAACATGACCAAAAAAAGGATATCTTCGGTTGCAATTATATCGTTTACCGATGTAATCTTTCTGCTGATAATTTTTTTGCTGATCTCCTCAAGTTTTATCACTCATTCGGGTATTAAGGTGAATTTGCCGGGTTCTGCTTCCCAACAAAATGAATTTAATAAAAATATAAATTTAACCTTAACCAGAGATGATGAGCTCTTTATAAATAATGAAAAAACTGACTGGCAGAATTTGCCGAGATTGTTGAATGAAAAATTGATCGATGATCCGGAGCAGGTTGTTGTCGTGAGAGCAGACGAAGATATTGCTCTTAAGAAAATCGTCAGATTGTTGGATCTGGCAAAACTTTCAGGTACAAACAGGTTTTTTATAGCAACCGAAATTGATCTGAAGGATACTGGTCTGTATGAATGAGAAGCTTGTAGGTTATTTAAGTTCTTTTTTGTTACATTCACTGCTGGCAGTTATTCTTATTATGCTGGTATATTCACCCAGAGTAGATTTTTTTAAGATCGAGATAGTGGAATTCGGTTACAGGGCGAGTGCTAATAATGAAAATTATTTTTCCCCTGAAGCCAGTTCTCCCGAATCGGCAGGATTCCCGGATATAGGTTCAGATACAAATCTTATTCCGGATAAAGTTAACCTGCCGAAGGCTGTAAGCGATTCTAATGAACCTCTCTATTTTCCGGAAAAAATTGAAACTTCCTACAATAACTTGAATCTAGATGATGATATTGGGAACAGAAGTATTAAAAAGCAATTAGGGGACAATCTGATAGCTGGTGAAGACCTGGAGATTTCGGAAAATCCCCTGCTGGGAGAATCAAGTGAATATTTAAGTTCTCTGGCCAAGAAAATTTCTATGGGTGAAAGCGGGAATTCTCCCTATATTCTTGAAGGTGAAATAACATCTAGATCAATAATTAAACAGATTATTCCGGAATATCCGGAAAACTTTCAGCAGAATTCGCGGGTCAAAATAAGATTTGAAGTACTTTCAGATGGTTCTGTAGATAATATGTTGATCGTTGAAAAATCTGATCCTCGCCTGGAAGAGATCAGTTTGAATGCTATTAAACAATGGAAATTTAATGCTTTAACCTCTGACGCGATTCAGATTGGTTTTATAACTTTTATTTTTCAGCTTAAATAATCATGAATAGAATTCTGCAGATTAAAAATATTAAAGATGCTGAAGCTGAATTAAAAAAAATAAATGTATCTTCCGGAGGTGTTGCGGCAATGGCGTCAAAAGCTATGGTACTGGCAATAAAATTAACCGGGGTAAAATTAGGTGCTGCCAATATTCTCAAACAGGAAATGCTCTCGCTGGGAGGCGATGCAGCTGTCGCTCGCGGTGTAGTAGAAGGTAAAATACCCGTGAGTGATGTGATTTTATTAGGTGACCGAAAAAGGATAAAAAAGCTTATAGCCAAGCTGGAGCATCAATCAATATTCGGATTAACAGCCATTAAATATGATCTGGAAAGATTGATTTCTTTGTATTTTGATGAACAGAAAATCCTGAAGATGAACCAGAAAGAAATATTATTGAATGAAGTAAAAATAATAGGTATCTTGAATGTAACTCCCGACAGTTTTTCTGATGGGAATGAATATCTAGATCCGGAAGCTGCTTTTGCAAGAGCTGAGGAAATGATAAATGAGGGTGTCGATATCATTGATATTGGTGGAGAATCTACCCGACCCGGAGCGGAAGGTGTTTCTGTTGATGAAGAATTGAGAAGAGTTATACCCGTGATTAAACAGATCAGAGCAAATTATGATATTCCCATTTCAATCGATACTACTAAATCTGCGGTTGCCGAGGCGGCTTTGCAAACCGGAGCAGATCTCATAAATGATGTGAGTGCTCTAAGATTTGATGAGAAAATGATTCAAATTCTGCAGAAAAATGAGAAAATACCCGTAATTCTGATGCATATGCAGGGAAAACCGAGAACCATGCAGAAGGCCCCTCAGTATCAGGATGTTATCGAAGAGATCCTGGAATTTTTTGATGAGAGAATAAACGTCTGTCTGAATGCAGGAATTTCGCTGGACCGGATTCTGATTGATCCCGGTATCGGCTTTGGGAAAAGGCAGCAGGATAACCTGGAGATTTTAAAAAAAATATCTGAGTTTAAATGCCTGGGAAGACCAGTTGTGCTGGGTGCTTCCAGAAAAAGTTTTATAAACAGAATTTATGAATCTGAAGCATTTGAAAGACTGGAAGGAAGTCTGGCAACTTCAGCTCTGGCTTTTCATCAAGGGATAGATCTGGTAAGGGTTCATGACGTTAAAGCGCATAAAAGATTGATTAAAACATTAAGTGCAATAGGATAAACATGGATTTTTTAATACCCGGAATAACAGATCTGATTGATATTTTATTAGTATCAATCCTGCTTTACAGGTTAATAATACTAACTAAAAGAACGGTTGGATTTCAGATCCTGATCGGAATTTTTTTATTGCTTATGCTTTATTTCACGGCATCTGTTCTTAATTTAAGTATGATAACTTCATTTCTGAGGGTTTTAAAGGATTATTGGGTAATTGTGTTTGTCATTATTTTTCATCCAGAAATCAGAAGTCTGTTCTTGAAGATGACAGGCAGCAGAGATATGTTCAAATTTTTTAAAAGTTCCAGTAAAAACAGCTACACACCTTTGTTAAATGCTATTTCCATAATGTCATACAGAAATATCGGCGCTTTGATTGTTATTGAGAAACATCGAAAATTAACAGATCTGATCGAAAGCGGTGAAATTATTGATGCTCAGATTTCCTTAAAACTTATTCTCACAATCTTTAATCAAAAGACCATACTTCATGACGGAGCTGTAATTATAAGGCAGAACAGGATATACGCAGCAAAAGTTGTGCTGCCTCTTTCTGAAGATATTGAATATACCAGAAAACTGGGAACTCGTCATCTGGCTGCTGTAGGAATTACAGAGCATACGGATGCTTTTGTAATTGTTGTTTCCGAAGAAACAGGGCGTATTTCCGTTGCCAAAGATGGAGAGTTAATTTCGAATCTTTCGATTGACGAACTGGCTCAAAGATTGAAAGATGAAACTTCTCAATAGACCATTTTTAACGGCTGTAACAGGTGGAATCACTGCTGGTAAAACAACAGCCTGCAATTGGTTGCAAGAAAAAGGCTTTATGGTATTTTACTCTGATGAAATAGTCCATTTGATATTAAAGGAAAAAGAGGGGATCAAAAAGGCAATTTTACAGAACTTTTCTAATGTTCAAAACGAAAATGGAGATATTGACCGCAGTAAATTAGGTGACCTGGTTTTTTATGATAAGGAAAAACTGCAAATTCTTAATAAGATTATTCATCCAGAAGTAAAAATTGAGATTCAAAAAATTATTGATAACAGTACAGAAAAATTCTTATTTTTTGAAATCCCATTATTGGTAGAAAATGATCTGCAAAACTGTTTCGATTATACAATTAATATTCACTCCAGTTTTGATCTTCAGATTCAAAGGCTGATAAAATTCAGATCTATGGATCAGATTAAAGCGGGGAAAATAATTAATTCACAGAGCGATCCGGAGCAACGGAGACAGAAAACCGATCTTACAATAATCAATAATGGAGAATTAGCAGAACTTTATGATCAGCTTGAATGCTTTTTAAAAAAATTGCCCACCTTAGCTTTTAAAAATGTGGACAGGTTGACTGAAGTTTAGTTATTTTCAGAAATATATTATTCTTTACAAAGAAATTGCTTTAATTTATTATGAAATTGTTAATTATCAAGAGGGGAAATATGAAAAGAATATTTATAACAATGCTGATTTCAGTTCTTTTTTTAGCTGTATCTGCAGAAATATCAGATAAATTTCTGAATCAGTCACTTTATTCTCCGTCCCTGTTGGACTTAAATAATATATCGATGAATCATACAGTCTCTTTTTCAGCAGGAATGAGCTCAAATAATCAGAGTTTTTACCAGTCTGTTTATACAAATCATCTTAACTATCGCATAAGTTCAAAACTGCATTTAAATCTTGATCTTAATTTCATTAATTTTGGTACAGCTTCCTTTGACCGGAAACTCGATTTTGAAGCCAATGGAGATAATGAAAGCACGATTTTACCAGAATTTTCTTTATCCTTTAAACCATCGGATAGTTTCAGTATTGTGTTCGAATATCGAAACTGCAGCTTAGACAGGTCCTGGTATAATTCTAATCAATGGTACAGGAAATAATTAATTAGATCAAAGCCCAATCAGCAAACTCCTCATCAATAAGCAATAATTTATTGTTATAATGTTTTTTAATTTCTAACCGGGAAAAATTATCTAAGGTCAAGAGATCATCATTAAACAAATTACTGCTTACTGTCAAAATCTCATGAGGTTCCAATTTTACCTGTTCTTTGATATCTTTTGCAGTTAATAAACCGGCAACTGTAACAGTACTTCCAAATACATTATTAATTACTTTAACTGTTCTTGTTTTAGCTGCCAGCGATCTGTTTATTTCAGCAGAAATCTTATTTATAAGCGGATAGGCTGAGCTACCGGTGACAAAAACCAGTTTTTCCTGCAGTTTGCTGAGATAATTTAAAAAATCTGTTTTGTTGATCTGCCAGTTTTCCAATAGTAACCTCAGCATTCCGATACCGTTTTCCAATTGAGGATAGTCATCATAATAATCTGCTTCAGGGATGTCTTGCTCAGCTAAAATAAATAGTTCGTCAGCACAATATGTCCTCTCGAATTTCGCAGCGATCTGAATGATCTCCTCAGCTTCAGCTGAGGTAACAGATCTCAAAGGAGTAAGATATTCACGAGATCTGGTGAGTCCTACGGGTACAATGCCAACAGAACAAATGCCATTCCCTAATTTGTTGAGCTCATTTAACGTTCTTTTTAATTCAGTTTTATCATTCCATTCTGGTATAACCACTATTTGAGTGTGCAGCTTAATGTTGTGTTTAACTAATTCCTGCAGTTTTTCATAGATATTGAATTCAATGGGATATCGCATTATGCGTTTATGCAGTTGTGGATTAGTAGTATGGACGGAAACATATAAAGGGCTTAATTTTTGCTGGTATATCCTTTTCATTTGCCGGGAAGTTATGTTAGTTAAAGTAATGAAATTTCCGTAAGTGAAAGATAAGCGGTAATCATCATCTTTGATATATAGTGTTTTTCTGAAACCGGGTTCGATCTGATCAACAAAGCAAAAAATACAGTTATTGATGCATTCTGTACATTTATGTACTACAGGCTGAATACCCAGGGTGTGAGTCCAATCTTGCTTAACATTGATTTTTTTCAATCCGGTAGTTTGAGAGACCAGAATTTCCAGTTCTTCTTCTGCTCCGTAGAACTGCAAGTCAATAAAATCATTTATCGGGTGCCCGTTTATCGATATGATAGTGTCACCAGATTTCAGCATCATATTCGAAGCTATACTATCGTTTGTAATAGCTTGTATTTTAAGTGGCATTAATTATGCTGTTTACTTATTTTGCGATTTCTTTCTTTCGTTATAGGTTTTCAATTTATAATTAATGGAATAATCAAGTTTTTCGATATCGAAAGGTTTAGTGATATAATCATCTGCTCCAACATTAAAAGCGTCATCAAGATCCATCATCTGGCTTTTAGCAGAGAGCATAAAAACAGGAATATCTTTTGTAATATCTTGTTCTTTTAGAGTTTTACATGCTTCATAGCCATTCATAACAGGCATCATAATATCCAGAAGTATCAGATCAGGTTTATCCTTGATGGCTTTTTCAACTCCTTCTTTACCATTGGTTGCAACAATCACTTTGTGACCAGCAGCAGATAAATTAAAGTTTAATAATCTTCGAATATTTTGATCATCATCTACTACTAAAATTTTCATAAATTCTCCTTTAGGAAATCTGGTTTTCAGTTATGGGAAAAAAAACAGAGAAAGTTGTACCGGCATTTTCTTTACTTTCCATTTCTATTTTGCCCCTATGTTTTGATACGATTTCTTGGACAATGGATAAACCGAGTCCGGTACCGGGTATTTCAGTGCCAGGTCTTCTTACTCTGTAGAATTTTTTAAAAATATTCTTCTGGTCTGCTAACGGGATCCCCAATCCATTATCGGAAATTCTGAAGACAAGTTGGTTATTTTCGGAATAGAGTTTCACCTTGATTTCGCCACCTTGTGTGGTGAATTTTAAAGCATTGCCAATCAGGTTTACTGCTACCTGATGGATAGCGTCCTGATCTGCAGAGATCTGAGGCAGTCCTTCCGCTATTTCACAGGTTAAAATAATATCCTTTTTTGCGGCCTGCATTTTGAAAATATTATAAACATGTTCAATGACAGGTGCCAGAGAAATTTTCTTAAATTTATAAGAAACTTTTCCTGATTCGATTTTCGCTATACTAAGAACATCCTCAATCAAACTTTCCAAGCGATTACTTTCTTTAAAAATAATTTCCAGAAACTCCAGTTTATTGTTCTCACTCAGATTATTGTTCATTAACATGGTTTTTGTAAATCCCTTAATAGAGGTTATTGGAGTTCTTAATTCATGTGTTACGCTGGACACAAAATCGGTTTTCATCCGTTCGATCTCTTTTTCTCTGGTTACGTCAGCTAAAATAAAGATCTTACCAGCAGTTTTATCATTCATATCTTTATAGGGTGTAGCCGTAACATACATCACTCTTTGAAGGGGTTTAACTACGGTAAGTTCTAAATTACGGAAAGATTCTTTTTCCAGTGAGTTGACCAATGTTATTCCCTTATTTTTGCAATTTACCAGCAACGAATGGAGATCATTTATCTCTTCAGGCTTATTTAGAAAACCTAAAAGGGTAAAGGTTTTGTTATTGGCAAAGAGAATTTTCAGATCACAATCCACAGCCACTACTCCATTTCCGATGTTATGAAGAATAATATCAAGGCGTTCCTTACTTTGTCTCAGCTGTTCTTTTGATTCTTTTTGAACAGTAATATCTCTTATGACGAGAATGGAGTTCAGCTGATCTTTTAATTTAACAGCAGAGATTGAAAGTTCAACAAAGATAAATTCACCTGATTTTTTCCGGGCTGTCATTTCAACCCTTTCACCCAGAGCTGAATTTATTCCCTTTTCCCAATGGTATTTCAAACCTTTTAGAAAATAGAAATTTGCATCTTCGGGAACAATCAGGTCATCAAGATTTTTTCCAGTAATTTCTTTTCTGGAATAACCGAATATTTTTTCTGCAGCTCTATTCCAGAATTGTACAGTGCCTTCATAATCCATCACTATTATGGCGTCATTTGCGGCAGAACTGATAGTCCGGAATTTTGATTCACTTTCTTTGAGATCGATTTCAGCCTGTTTCTGAAGTTTTTCCAGATATTTTTCTTTCAGAGCTTTGTTGATTGAAACGGGTAATAGTTCTAAGTAATTTCTGTCTGCATCTTTAATATGGTAATAAAAAGCTCCTGATTTCATTGCTTCAACAGCAATCTTTTCATCCCCGGCTCCAGTTGTGAATATAAAGGGAGTATCTACAATCAGTTCAAAAATATCAAAAGCTGTTCCATCTCCAAGATCATAATCAGTGATTACAACATCAAAATTTTCTTGAGAGAGGATTTCTTTGGCAGTTAGAACCGAGTTAGCGATTTTATAACTGTAGGGCAGATTTTTGGATTTGACCATTCTCTTAAAAGCCAGCTGGTCAACAATATCATCTTCAATCAGGAGTAAATGTATATTATCAGTATTCATCAATCACTTTGTTTCTTTCGAGCTTTTCAGCTTTTTAATTTTGGGTACAGTAAAGAAAAAAGTTGAACCAACGCCAACTTTTGATTCCAGCCATACTCTGCCTTCATTCATTTCGATGATTTTCTTAACGATGGTTAACCCAATACCTGAGGTTTCCAGTTCATCCCGCGATTGCAGTGTTTTAAACATCTCAAAGATCTGATCAAAATATTTCTTATCAATACCGGGTCCATTATCTTTTACATAAAACTGCCATTCATTTTCTTCTTCAATACATCCGATATTTATTTTTCCATCCTCTTTTTTAATAAACTGGATAGCATTAGAGATCAGGTGTTCGAAAACCTGTTCAATTCTTTCTTTTTCATAATTTATAGTTGGAAGTTCCTGATCGACGCGGATGAAGAAATTTTCCGGAGGAGATAATTTTTTTAGAATATTATCCAGTAGATTATTCAGATCAACATCTTCTTTTTTACCCAGATAATTTCCCAGGCTGGAGAACTGGAATATCGCTTCAATGAGATGATGCATTCTTTCAACTCTTCCCAATAGCAAGTTCATTTGTTCTTTAGCTTTATCGTCGAACTTATCTGCATAATCAAGATACAGCCAATTAGCGAGAGTATTAATAGCTCTGAGTGGAGATTTCAGATCGTGAGAAGTTACATAGGCGAAATCGCGCAATTCTTTATTAGCCTGCTGCAGATTTTTCATAACCATTTTCTGTTTATCTTCAGCTTTTTTTCTATCTGTGATATCCCTTAAAGAACCGATTATTTTAAGCGGTAATCCGGCATCGTCCAGCATAAGTTTTGCTGTTACAGAACAGGGTACAGGGTTATCTTCTTCTCTGCCTTTAATCATAATTTCGTAATCATGAACTTTTTCTTCTTTTTTCAAAGCTCTC
>LKUH01000438.1 GCA_001412425.1 Candidatus Cloacimonas sp. SDB | reverse complement strand
AAAAGAGAAAAAATTTCTTGCAGATTGGCATAATCAGGGTTAATAAAGATTCCATAATTTTTCATTCACACCTTCCTTACAATGAATCTAAAATTCTTAAATACGAATCATATCTGGCTTTGGGATATTGTTCATCTTCCACCGCTCTCTTAACAGCGCAATATTTTTCGTGAGAATGTGTACAGTCAGGAAATTTACACATTTCATAAAGTTCTGGAAATCCGGGAAATATTTTAGGGAGAATATTTTTATCTTTTCTATTAAGACCAAAGGTTTTAATACCCGGAGTATCTATCAGAAATCCGCCAAAATTCCAGCGAATCAATTTACTGCTGGTAGTAGAATGGGTTCCTTTTCCGGAAAAATTACTTACTTCAGACACTTTTAAATCAAGTCCCGGCTGAATTGTATTGATCAGGGAAGATTTTCCAGCCCCTGAATGACCGGAAAACACTGTTAATTTATCTTTAAGTAATTCTATCAGCTCTGTTAAAGTATCTTTTCTTTTTGCAGAAGTATAGATAATTTTATATCCCCGTTTGTGATAAAAATGGCACATTGGCATAATTTCTTTAAGATCGTCAACCAGATCGACTTTATTGATACAGATGATCGGTTTGATCCTGGATATTTCTGCTGCACAGAGATATCTATCGATCAAACTGAAGTTTATTTTAGGCTCCACAATTGAGCTGGTGATAACAACTTGATCAATATTAGCAACAAGTGTAATTTCGGTCTGAAATTCATCCTCTGTAAAACGCGAGAGGGAGTTTTTTCGAGCAATAATTTCCTCTATGCGGGGAGTTTCAGAAATATCTGCTTTGACAAAATCGCCGACAGCAACTGGATTTCTATTGTTAATATTGATCTGTTTTAATCTTCCTCCGAGAATACAATCAATGTCCTGACCATCAATATTTACATTACAAACATAATTTGATTTCACTTCAAGAACTCTGCCTTTTTTTAATTTCATTCCGGACTTCTGGCTGCTCAGAGCTTTCTGGGGATCTTTTTTTTCTGCTCTCTTTTCTTCTATTACTTCATCTCCCAAAAAATTATCTAAATTATCTAATTGAATGTTTT
>LKUH01000437.1 GCA_001412425.1 Candidatus Cloacimonas sp. SDB | reverse complement strand
ATGTGTTCTTTCAATTTATCAAGAAAAAAATGGTGAGTAAATTCAGGGCTGATCTTATAAAAGTTAACAGTCTTATACTTATTGGAAAAATCAAAATCTTCCCTCTGATGCCTTTTAAGATACATGTTCTCAACAAAATGTTTATCATCCAGTTCTACAACTGTACCATCCATTTTACTGTTATGTTTTCCCAGCAGGATTATATCGGCATTAGGTGAATTAACTAAATTACTGAGTATTTGTTCCTCAAAGAAAATATCTGCTTCAAATAAATAAAAACCATCTTTTAAATGATCTTGAGCCAGCCAGAGAGAATAGATGTTATTTGTGGAAGCATAATCTTTATTTTCAATCATTACAAGATCGATCTCAGCCTGATATTGTTGCAGATGAGTGGATAAAGTCTGATGCAGAAATCCTGTTACAACAACAACTTTTCTGAAATTATTTTTAATCAGAAGCGAGATCAAATTATCAATAATTTTTATTTCATTCACTTCGATCATTGGTTTGGGAATATTATCTGTTAATGTACCCAGTCTTGTACCTTTCCCAGCTGCGAGAATGATTGCAGTTAGATCATTCATAGCTATTTCCTATTTGTAACCCAGTTCATTTAGAAGCTGAACTGCAGCTTTATTATTGTGAAATTCTTCCATTTTATTTTTATGCTCCTCAGCCTGCCATCTACCGATGGCTTTAGTATGTACATTCTGAACTTTTTCTTTCCAGTGAATGCTTTTTTTTATATTTGTTTCCCGAACCCAATTTTCAACAGAATCAGTATAATTTTCTTCCAGGAAAGCGAATATTTTTTTGGTTTCATTTATATGATCAGAAACCAGTTTTTCATAGTAAACGGTATGCATAAAGGGTTCATTTTTAAATTGTAGACCCAGTTTAACATCTTTCACCCACCTGTTAATCGGCACCCAATAATGTCTTCCTGTATGCTTGGGATGACTTGATACAGCAACATCTCTGCCATCTCTGATAATATGAATGATTTTTACCTGATGGTTGTAGTAATCTACGATTTGAGGGATAGACTGAATATGTCTGGGAGTTTTTTCACACCAGCGGGTGACACCGGGTTTAATTTTATGATAAACAAAATACCTGTAAAGCCTGTCAATTCGAGTCGGGAAGTGCTTATAATTTCTATTTCTAACCGGGGTCCATTTATTGAAAGCATAGGTTTGCAGGGGGATAGCATAAATATCAGGATGAGCACCAAGTATGGACAGAAGCAGTGTAGTACCGGATCGGGGTGAAGCTGCGATAAAGATCGGCTTGTCTGTAAAATGTTTTTTTTCGAGATATTTTCCTAAAAGTCTGAAAAGGGGATTTACTGTGACACTTTTGACTAAATCGATTAAATTATTCATTCTAAACTCTTATTTTCTTATTTTTTTAATGAATTCAACTGCTCTTTGCACACTGCTTCCATCTGTATAGAAACATTCCTTAACCATTTTTTTATAAGTTTCATTATATTTGGAATTTTCCAGATTATGTTCTATCATTTTGACAATATTCTGTTTTCCTTCAAAAAATTCCACATTTTGCCTGATATCCAGATTTTTCGGCATTTCATGAACATCAGCAAAATCGTTTTTTATGATGATCATAGGTTTTGCTGTAATTAAGAATTCATAAATTACAGACGAAATGTCACTGATCATAAGATCTGCCAGGATAAAATCATTAAAAGCATCGTGCTTGATGATGTTAGCTGCATTAGAAAAATACAGGTGATCTATTTTTTCTGATTTTGCCTGAGATCTTAGCTGCTGGCAAAATTTATTATCATGAAAGTGCGGTCTGATTATGAGGTTGTATTTTTTAGTAATTTCCCGGGCGAACTTTAAGCCGTATTTCCTTAGCGTACCATTTCCAAATCTCCAGGTGGGGGCATAAAGTATATTTTTTCGAGTAGTATCCTTGATTTGCAGCCTTTTAATTTCATCTTCCCGGCTGAATTGATTATTTAAATATTTATCAAATTTTAAAGCACCGATTTTAACAAGCTTTTCAGGTGAAAAATTGAGTCCGATCTCTTCCAGCCGTTTAAGATTTTTAGGTCCCGAAAGGAAAATATGATCGTATTTTTTCAGTTTCAGATCGGCAATATTATTAGTTTTGGCACCGCCATATTTCTTATCACTGGTTCCATGTTCATGAAAGATGGTGATAGCTCTGGGATAATCGTGTTCAGGTATAATGCTGTTAGATAAATATAAGATGATTCCGGTCAAATTATGAAGTCTTTTCTGCGATTTTATTAAAACTTTTGGAGTTTTCAGGAAAGTGTTTTCCTGAAATTTTCCCCGGTTCATCAAATACTGTTTAAATTGGATAAATCTCTTAATATCCTTAACAATGAAAATACCGCCTAACTCTTCATATATTGGTAATGCATAAGAAAACTGGTAGATCTGATTGGCGTAATAATATATTTTTTTCATATAATCATTTCTTGCTAGTCTTATTTTCATCATAAAGTTTTTCACGCACACTTTGATCATCAAATTTAAAGTTCCAGTTCTTTACAGGTGTTCGCCAATCGCCGTAATGTTCTGTGAGATAGCCTTCATAATCTTCCGGAACACTATAGTGCTTATTTCTAAATTCAATTTCAGTAAGCTTTTCGTAAAACCTCTTCGGCACTGATTTCAAGACAGGTTTCTTAACTCCAACAGTCCAGTAATATTCATCTCCGATCAGTTTTTTTACAAAAATATCAAGAGTAACGTCTGTTTT
>LKUH01000436.1 GCA_001412425.1 Candidatus Cloacimonas sp. SDB | reverse complement strand
TGTTTCTCAAAATCAACCTCGATTACCAGCTGGATCATTTGCTGTAACAAAGATAACAACTTGTTCGATCCTTCACTTGATTGAAATTCATTGACCATTTTTCCCAATAATTCATCTTTTTGTCGTTGAGCCATTTTTAATCTCCTTATATTAGGTTTGTTTTGAAAAAAACAATGAGATAATTATGGCTCAACTTATTTCTGTCGATACCCTTACATTTTTACACCAACTTTTGGGACGGTATCTAGGAACTATTAAGAAGGTTCAAAGTTGTAATTTTGATAATAATAATACTGGAATATATCGCTACATAATGAGTTCAATTATTGAAGATTGTACTTTTGATGAAAATGAAGTTGGAATAGATATATTGGGGAGTACTAGAAATTCCGATCGTGAAGAATTTCCAGTCTTTGAAAAAGATATATTTAATTGTGTGTTTTATGGAACTGGTAGTAGAAGTATCCGAAGTGCTAACTCAACACCAAGGATTGAAGATTCTGAATTGCATACAACTTTAGGTATAATGAGTTGTAATAATTCTTATGCAAATTGTTCATATGAAGCAAATAATATATTCAATAGTGATTTCCATCTTATTTTTGGTGATGAATATACAACATTTAGTGCAGGTATGTTACTTAATAGAGGACATAACGATTTTTATGACCAGATTTACGACATGCTTTTTAATACGTATTATGATGGGGATAATATAACAATTGATTGTAATGGAAATTGGTGGGGTTTAGATTTTCCATCTCAACCAGCAGATTGGAGTGAATACATACACGTCCAAACATATGGAAATAATAATTTACCAAATATAATCGCAGACTATGAAAATATGGATATTTCCCCAAATGTCTTTACAACCGGAACATTAATAACAAGATTTGATATAGCTTGCCAAGAAGAATCCGATGAAAATTACATCGATGCATTGAATTTATTCAAAGATATACTTACCGACAAGTTATATCTTGAAAAGGATACCTGGAATCTTTGTATCAGTAAGGTATTTGATCTTTCTGTGCTTCTAGAAGAGGATTTAAATCAATTGATTCTGTTTTATGAAGATTTGATTGATAATGTTCCAGGATTTTTAACTGAGAATGAAATTACTGCATATATTAAAACATTAGAAGACCATATCAAAAAATGTTATATTCATCTTAAAGAATATCAACCAGCCGCTGATATGTTATCGGAAAGAATAGAAGAACCTGAATCAACTTTAGATTCGCTTTATGCGGTAATAGAATTAGAGAATTTATATCTTCTCAGTTCAATGTCTGATAATAGAGCTGCTTTACACACAAGTCATGATAAATTAGCACCAGAAAACATAAATGATCTGAGTACAAAACAAGCTAAACATTGGGAAGAAATTGATAAATTATTAGGATTTGAGGTTTTACTCGGTAACATTGAAAATAATATTCCTTCAATTCCAATACTCATGAATAACTACCCAAATCCTTTTAATCCAGAGACAACTATAAAGTTTTCAATCCCTGAAGATAAATTCACTGAAGTAACAATCTTTAATCTTAAAGGTCAAAAGGTTAAAACTTTATTATCTGAAGTAATAGAATCAGGATCAAATTCAGTTATATGGAATGGCACAGATCAAAATAACAAACCAGTATCAAGCGGGGTATATTTCTATAATCTCTCAACTGGAAGTACTAATCTTACAAAGAAAATGATTCTGCTTAAATAGTGACAAATGTCCCCCCAGTTGTATTATATTATCATAGTACAGCTAAGGAGGACAAATG
>LKUH01000435.1 GCA_001412425.1 Candidatus Cloacimonas sp. SDB | reverse complement strand
CTTCGAAAACTCCGGCTTCATCCTGAAAAAATTCAAGATGAGAAGCTCCGATAGAGGTTATAACGGCCATATCCGGATTACAGATATCGGATAGCCTGGCTATCTCTCCAAATTGGTTGGAACCCAGTTCCAGAATTGCATATTTATGTTCGGGTCTAAGTTTAAAAATTGTTTTAGGAAGTCCGATCAGATTATTCTCGTTGGAATGGGTCTTTAATGTTGAAGCAGTTAACGAAAGAATATTGCTGAGATATTCTTTGGTCATGGTTTTTCCAACGCTTCCGGTAATAGCTATTTTAAGAGCAGAAAAAAGATTCGCGTATTTTGCTGCCAGATCTCCCAGAGCCTTTAACGTGTCTTCCACTCGAATGATCTTCTGTTCCTCAAAGGCATAATCACTGTTAACAATTGCCCAGCAGTTTTCAGTTTTCAGAATATCCTGAACATAATCATGACCATCAAATTTTTCTCCTTTCAGAGCGATGAAAAGTGAATTGGGTTTAATTGTGCGGGAATCTGTAGAGATATGTTCAAAATAAGTGTTATCCAGTGTCATATCAAGGCTGCCAAATAATAAAATCACCTGAAGCAGATCCAGGGGCAGGAAAAGTTGATCTGGCGGAATTGTTTCTGCTGCTGCTAAGAAATTCTCGACAACTTTTCGATCATAAAATGGTATTTTCCGATCACCGATCTGCTGATATTTCTCATGTCCCTTACCGGCAATTAATATGATATCATTTTTCCCAGCCAGCTTTAAGGCAGTCTTTATTGCTTTTTCACGATCACGAATAATGTAGAATTTCTCCAGGGAAGGTGTGCCGGCAACAATATCATTGATAATGCTTTCAGCTGGTTCGGTTCTGGGATTATCGTTGGTTATAATAGTCAGATCAGAATGTTTCAACGCTGATTTCAGCATCAGTGGCCTTTTCTCTTTATCGCGGTTACCGCCGGCTCCA
Organism: Candidatus Cloacimonas sp. SDB; assembly: GCA_001412425.1. Lineage (GTDB taxonomy): Bacteria > Cloacimonadota > Cloacimonadia > Cloacimonadales > TCS61 > SDB. The sequence goes on along the minus strand of LKUH01000435.1, from coordinate 2,610 downwards.
AATATGGTTATCAACCTTCCTTTCTTCAAACTAACTAAAGAGCCCAGTACATTTTCCAAAGCATCAGGTGTATGGGCATAATCGACATAAATTGATATTCCCAGCTCATTCTGAATAGCTTCCAACCTGCCATGAACAGGGGACAGGTTTGACAGGTAAGAATTCAATTTTGCTTCATCTGTATCCGGGAATAATTTTAAGAAGACCGAAAGCGCCAGGGAAATATTTAGTACATTATGTTTAGCAATAAAGTTGGTTTTAAATTTGTATTTCTTCGAGTCAAACGCATAAGAAAAACTGCTGTTTTTATCAGCTATACTAATATCAGAAATTGTAATATCTCCCGATTCAAAGGAGATTCCGAACTTCTCAGCATTCAGATCTTCATAAAGCTTCAAACCGTAGCTGTCATCTATATTTATATGGGCTGAACCATTGTAATTATCTATCAGCTGAAAGAGTTGTGCCTTAGCTGCAAAATAGGCTTCCATATTCTTATGAAAATCAAGATGATCTCTAGTGAGATTGGTGAAAACTGCCTGATTGAAATTCAATCCGTACACTCTATCAAGAAAAAGAGAATGAGATGAAACTTCCATAATTACATATTCTACCTTTTCCAGCAGCATTTGCTGGAAAATGGAGTTTAATTCGATTACGTCCGGTGTGGTAAGCTGTGAAGGATAATCTTTGTCATTGATTTTATATCCTAGAGTACCGATTATACCCACCTTTTTTTCCTCTTTCCTAAGTAAATCACCTAATAGATTGGCAATAGTAGTCTTACCGTTTGTTCCGGTAATTCCGATCAGTGTAAATCTGGCGGAAGGATCATCAAAAAATAATTTTGCCAGTAAGGCAGCGGCTTTTCGTGAGTTATTGACAATAAATTGGGCTGAATGATATTCCAGCTCGACTTCAGTGACAATAAGGTCTGCTCCATTTTCCAGAGCTTGCCTGGCAAATTCATGACCATCCTGGTTGTACCCTTTAATACAGACAAAGATATCGCCTTTCTCTATTCGGCGGGAATCAGTTTCAAATTTAGAAAATGTGAAATCATAATTCAGATTTACTTTTCCCACCAGTAATTCGTGATTTTCCAAAATGTTAATTATTTCTTCCGCTTTAATCAATTTGCTGTGATTATGCATTCTTCTCCAAAATCGGTTTTAGAGCCGGGTGGAATTGACTGCGAAACAACCACTCCTGTACCTTTAACCGTCAATTTTATATTTCTTCTAACAGCTGAATAAAGAGCCTGCCTTACAGTTAAACCTCCAAAATCGGGCATAACATGATCAACCACTTCTTCATTTTCGAGGGTTTCTACCTTGTCAAGGATAACTAATACTTTTTCCGAGGCATCAAAACTGATGCCGGGTTGGGGGAATTGATTAATAACACAACCATCTTTAGATTCCGAAATCAGGTTAAAACTGATCTGCTCTTTCTGCAGAATTAATTCCGTTTCTTCCAGAGTTTTACCGATTAAATCAGGCATTTCAATATAATTAATATTTTTTTCTTTGATTTCCGTAATTATGTTATTATCTGGCCTGTTAAGCATGCTTACTACAATATTTCTAAAGGTAGGTACTGCAGATGAGGAAGAGAAATGATACTTATATTCAGGTTCATCAAAAACAATGATCATTACATATCTGGGTTCTTTAACAGGAAAAAATCCGGCAAAAACGGGAGTATATTTATCTTTAGAATATTCCCGTTCTCCTTCTATCATTTTCTCAGCTGTACCAGTTTTTCCGGCAATTTCCAGATAATCGATTTTTGTTGACGTGGCGGTACCATAATCAACCACATTCCTGAGAAAAACCTTTAAAGTATCCAGAGATTTCTGATTTGAAATTGTTCTGATCTTTTTGGGTTTGAATTCTTTGATAAGATTATTCTGCTCATCCCGGATTTCTTTGACAAAATAGGGCTGCATCACTTTTCCGCCGTTGGCAAAACAGGAGTATGCTTGAGCTAACTGCAAGGCTGTAACAGCTACTTCCTGACCAAAAGAAATGGAATGCAGCGAATAACCCTGCCAGTCTCGTAATTTTCTGAATATACCGGAAGCCTCACCCGAGAGATTTGAACCTGTTTTCTGACCAAATCCCATAGCTATCATGCGGTCGTAAAGCATCTGGGGTCCAACTTTTTCCACTATTTTACTGATTCCCACATTACTGGAATAGGCGATTATATCTCTGAAATTCAAGTGGCTGTGTTGATGTGCGTCACGTATAGGCCTGCCTTCAACTTCATAATTTTTGCATTCGATCACATCATTAGGATCAAATATTTTATTCTCCAGCGCCAGTAAAGCTGTAATTGGCTTCAGAGTTGATCCAGGTTCAAACATAAAACCCGCTGCCAGGTTCTTCAAAGACCGTAAATATGAAGCAGATCTGCTTTCATCTGAAGCGGCAATACCGGACATGGCAATAATTTCTCCTGTTGCCGGATCCATTATGACACCAATTGCATGTTTAGCTGAATATTTTTTTAGGTCTTTCTTGAGATTTTCTTCCAGGATCTCCTGAATATTATTATCTATGGTCAGCTTTATGGAATAGCCGTTTTGTGCTTTTTTTTCTTTCA
>LKUH01000434.1 GCA_001412425.1 Candidatus Cloacimonas sp. SDB | reverse complement strand
CTTGACTAATTCTACCTTGTTAAACTGATGTTGACGAATTAGTCCTCTGACATCCTTTCCATAGGAACCAGCTTCCCTTCTGAAACAGGCAGTATAAGCAGCGTAATAAAGGGGTAGGTCTGTTTCTGATAGTATCTCCCCCTGGTGAAGATTGGTTAAAGGAACTTCAGCCGTGGGTATTAGATAGAGTTCATCGTTGGATTTAAATAAGTCATTCTCAAATTTGGGTAATTGTCCGGTACCGGTCATGGTATTTGCATTAACCAAGAAGGGTGGAAATATTTCCTGGTATCCGTGTTCCCTGGTATGAACATCCAACATAAAATTAATTAACGCTCTTTCCAGGCGAGCTCCAACATTTTTTAATACTGTAAAACGTGCAGCCGCAATCTTGGCTCCTCTTTCAAAATCAAGTATGTTCAGTTTCTCGCCTAAGTCCCAATGAGCCTGGGGTTTGAAATCAAAATCTCTGGGTTCCCTCCATTTTCTAATCTCTACATTGCTTTCTTCATCAGGACCTACCGGTACACTATCATCCACCATGTTGGGAATCTCCAGTAATGATTTCTGTATCTTTTCTTCAATAACTTTAATCTCGGAATCCATTTCTTTAATTTGGGTAGATACTTCTCGCATTGCCAGGATTTTATCCTGAGCATCCTTTTTTTCTTTTTTTAGACGCCCGATTTCATCTGATACCTTATTTCTTTCCTCTTTCAAACTGGTAACATCAAATAAAATCTTTCTCCTCTGTTCGTCTAATCTTAGAATAGGATCGATTATATCAGTACCTAATTCCCTTCTTTTTAACTTTTCTTTAACCAAACCCGGCTCTGAGCGAATGAATTTTAAATCCAACATGCTTTTTGACCATCCTCTCTAAAATCTCTAAAAATAAAACCTCGATATCGTTTAATATTATCCCTTAATTACTCCCAAAGGTCGCATTCTGGCAACTTTGTTGGAAATTCCGCTTTTATCCATTATATTTACCACTTCTGAAACATCCTTATAGGCGTTAGATATTTCTTCAGCAAGGGTTGTCTTACTCCTTGCTTTTACCAAAATATTTCTTGTTCTTAACTCATCAGCAATATTCCGATTCTTTGTCTCTCTCTTTGCTTCTCCCCGACTCATAACTCGACCTGCTCCATGACAGGTAGACCCAAAGGTCTCATCCATAGCTATCCTGGTTCCAACAGAACAGAACGAGAAACGTCCCATGTCTCCGGGAATTAAAACAGGTTGACCGATTTCCTTGTATTTGAGAGGCAATTCGGGGTGCTGTGGCGGAAAAGCCCTGGTAGCACCTTTTCTATGCACACATAACTTGACACTTTTACCATTATAATAATAATCCTCTATTTTGGCAATATTGTGTGCCACATCATATACCAATTTTAACCCCAAATCTTCAGGAGAAATAAGGAATATTTTACTAAAAACTTCTCTTACCCAATGCATAATACATTGACGATTCGCCCAGGCAAAATTTGCTGCACAAGACATAGCCTGATAATATCTTTTACCTTCAGGCGAATTAACCGGTGCACAGGCTAACTGTTTATCTGGTAGATTAATATTATAACGCTGAACTGCTCTTTGCATAACAGACAAATGATCAGTGCATACCTGATGTCCAAAACCCCTGGAACCAGTATGAATCAACATGGTAACCATTCCCTCTTCCAGTCCCATCTGTCGGGCAATTTCCGGTTGATAAATATGGTCAACAACCTGAACCTCTAGAAAATGATTGCCTGAGCCTAAAGTACCAAGCTGTGACAAACCCCGCTGTATCGCTTTCTTGCTAATAATGTCCGGATTAGCCTGAGACATCCTGCCATTTTCTTCTGTATAGGCAATGTCTTCTTTTTCTCCATATCCTTTTCCTACAGCCCATTGGGCACCTTTTAACATTACTTTTTTAATTTCCTTTGAATTTAATTTGATGATTCCTTCCGAACCGACTCCGGAAGGTACCTTCCTGTATAATTCTTCTACAATTTTGGGCATCTTATCTTTAACATCTTGAAATTGTAAATTCGAACGAATCAATCTAACTCCACAGTTGATATCAAAACCTACGCCCCCGGGCGAAATTACACCATCATCCAATCGAGTGGCTGCTACGCCACCAATGGGAAAACCATATCCCCAGTGAATATCAGGCATTGCCAGGGAATAACCAACAATCCCGGGTAAAGAAGCAACATTGACAACCTGTTTAGGAGATTGGTCTGT
>LKUH01000433.1 GCA_001412425.1 Candidatus Cloacimonas sp. SDB | reverse complement strand
GTAAAGAACAAGAAAAAAGAAATTAACTCTACTGAAAATATCAAAATTGCAATTCTAGCTGATTGAACAACAAAAATCAAATAAACAGCTAGAAGGAAACAGCAAATAACAATTTTATAAAGAATTCTTTTGAAACTATTTAAAGAAAATAAAACATATGGAGTTATAATTAAGATGCTCCAAGCAAAATTATTTTGGTTAACAAATGGACCTGTAGGGATGAAAGATGTAAAACCTTTTTGGCTGATCCAGGAAACAGGTAAATGTTTCCAGGTTATAATCTCCCAAAAAGCTAATGTTAATTGTGCGAGGAAAATTATTAATATAAGATGTATTGCAAAACGGGCTTTCTTCTGAGAATTAATAAATTGAGTAAGGGAGAATAGTAATAGAAACTTAATAAAAATAAGTGAAGAATGGAGAATAACTTGATTCTGATTTTTCGCCCAGAGAATTGTTATAATGGAATATGACAACCAAAAAAGAACAATTGAATACGCATATAATTTCTCTTTAGATAGATCTAATTTTCCATTATTGATAATAAAAACTAAAATTAAAAAAATAAATAAATAGATTAAACCAAGTTTTCCTGATACTAGAAAATGAGTATTAGGTAAAAAGGCAACTATCAAAATTAAAGCAAAAAATACTGAACAAGATACTGTTAATATTCTTCTTAATTCAAACATTTCATTTTTTCAGAAAGGGATTTAGAAGTTTAATAATCTTTTTAAACTTAACCTTCTTTTCTTCTGAGATCAATTCCTTAAACAAAATTAGTAATGAACATATTATAAAAGAAGATAAAAACACTAATATGCACATTCTTGCCCTTTTGGGACTTGATCTTAAGCCTGCTGGATAAGCTTCTTGAATAATATCAATCGTCGGAAGATCTTTTAGCTCTTCAATGCGAGCAGATTCCAATTGAGGATATAGAAATTCATATACTTTTTCTTGTGTTTCTAAATCAATTTTTAGATTAGCATACTCCATCATTAAATCAGGGAATGAATCAATTGGTACAATATATCTCGGATATTCGTTACTAAATCCTGTTTCTAAATCCAAAAGTTTTTTATCAATACTAGTTATTTTATCTTTTAGATTTAGTTGATTAAAAGTAGGTTCATCAAATCTTTTGCTCATTATCTCTAATTCAATTTCTGCTTCCATTTTACTACTCACTAGTTTAGAGTAATACGTAATATATTCAGTTAATTGAGTATTAATATCAATGACATTATTAGTTTTCTGAAATTCTTTTAATTTATTTGATAAAGAATCAATTTTGGATCTAACCTCATCCGTTCTACTTTCAATAAAAATTCTTTTTTCCTTTCCTTTGGTCATTCTATTTTGTTTATTATAGAAATCGATATTAAATCCATAATAATTCGCAATTTTTGCCGAGAGGAATTGATCTGTAGTTGTAACTATTATTGAAATTTCACTGGTTTCATCATTATAGAAAAATTTAACTAACTTCTCATTTAAGAAATTATATGCTTTTTCCTTTATTATTAAAGAATCGTTATCTTTAATGTCGAAATAAGTTATCAAATTAAACTTTTCTATAACATCTTCACTAAAATCAGTTGTCCTCATATACGAAATCAACTCGAAACAATCAGTATTTCCTCCCAAAAAAGATGACCCAAAATCACCAAATAATGCAGATGTCATTTGAAGATTATTACTTTCTGCATTGGATGGTTTTATTTTACAAGTTGATGTCCATTTTTCAGGAATAATAAAACTCACTGAAACAATTATTATACTCGTTACCAGAAGCACTATTGAAATTATTTTTCTTCTCTTTGCTAAGATCAATATTAAATCTAATATATCATACTCATTTCTCTTTTCCATCTACTCTACCTCCATCCCCACCGGACAATGATCACTCCCCATCACATCCTGCCGGATGAATGCGGATTTTACCCTGGGCATAAACTGTTTATTCACAAAAAAATAATCTATTCTCCAGCCAATATTCCTGCTTCTGGCTCCAAACCGGTAAGTCCACCAGGAATATTGTTCAGCTCTTTTATCGAAGTGACGGAAAGTGTCAATATAATCCTGTGCAACCAGTTTATCCAGCCAGGCTCTTTCTACCGGAAGAAAACCTGAGGTTTTGGAATTTTCTTTGGGATGAGCCAGATCGATCTCCTGGTGAGCCGTGTTAAAATCTCCACATATGATCAGATTCTTTCCGGATGCTACAATCTCATTCATAACCTTCAGCATTCTGTCATAAAAATCCAATTTAAACTGCAGTCTTTCTTCGCTCATCTGCCCATTGGGAAAATAACAGTTGATGAGTGTAAAGTCCCTGAATTCAGCAATTATCGTCCTCCCTTCCCGGTCAAAACGATCTTCCCCAATTGAATAAGTTACCTGCGTGGGAACTTCCCGCGTAAATATTGCTACTCCGGAATAACCCTTTTTTTCAGCGCAAGACCAGTATTTGTTGTAAGAAGTTTCTGACAGAATCTCCTGCGGAATCTGCTCCTCCTGAAGTTTAGTCTCCTGAATACATAAAATATCAGTCTTATCGTCAGAAATATATTCCATAAAATTCTTCTTAATCACTGCCCTTAAACCGTTTACATTCCAGGAGATGATTTTCATTTATCAATCCATTTCGTTTCCACACCAACTCGTTCACATTGATCATAGATCGGGCAGGTTGAACATTTGGGATTGCGGGGTGTGCAGTGATTCTGGCCAAATGCCACCAGATAGGAATTGTAATTTAACCAGTATTTTTCAGGTAAGATCTCCCGCAGCTTCATTTCTGTTTCCAGCGGTGTTTTCGTCTGCACATAACCCAAACGGTTCGATATTCGGTGCACATGCACATCCACACAGATGGCCGGTTTCCGAAAAGCAATGGTTCGGACCAGATTGGCTGTTTTGCGACCAACTCCGGGTAATTCCAGTAATTCATCTATCTCTTCCGGAACCCGATCATTGAACTTATTTTTCAATACTTCAGGAAGCTTATGCAGACTTTTAGCCTTGTTGCGGAAGAAGCCGACCGGATAGATCATCTCTTCAATCTCTTCCCGAGTATATTTTGCCAGATCTTCCGGAGTATGAATATATTCGAACATGGCATTTACAACTTCCGAAGTCGTTGTATCCTTTGTTCTGGCACTAAGAATGGTAGCTAAAAGAATTTTAAAAGGATCTTTCGTCTGAGCTTCCACCAGATCCACGACCGGAGCACTATATTTTTCAAATTCTTTTGCTAAGACATCATAAACTTTTGCAATATTTATCATAAATTACCCTTAAAATTCGAAGCTTTTCGAATGAAAATTTATGTCAAATAGAATTTACTCCTTGATGAGAAGCTTAGGGCAGTGGAATGAATCTGCTTCAACAATAAACAGGGATTCCCAACTGGATTAGTGGAGTTTTTGAAGAAAACTCCTGAAATGAATCTGC
>LKUH01000432.1 GCA_001412425.1 Candidatus Cloacimonas sp. SDB | reverse complement strand
AAAGTTCTTTCGATTTGTTTTGCTCTCCGAATGCCCTGAAAATGCCGCTCACGAAAACAAATCTCCTCCAGTATCTTACTGCGATTTAAATACAGCATACGCTTTCGTTCTTTTTCCGTGATGTGACCCCTTTGCAAAAATATCATATACTTTTTTACCTATCACTGGAAAAACATACATCATAGAGCGTCAATATCATACTGAGATATTCCAAGTCCTGGTCATCATACTGCCATTTCCCCTCAACTTTTTCTCCATTTTTACAAAGTTGCCAACCTTCATACTCCTGTAAAATCTTTTGTGGAATCTGACAACAGCTGCGTACTCCATCTCTTGGCATGGTTCTGTCTCCTTGAAAGTAAAAAGCATTTTTCAGGGTGCTTTGATTATCTTGCATCTATTCAGTAATGTCAAATACTTATTTTTATCATTTTCTTTACCCGGTAACCGTAGAAAATGATACTGGTTAATGTCGATCGGTTCAAGCAAAACACCAATATCTACCACACCTCTTTCCAGGTACTCTTTAATGTCGTCTGTAATGGTGGTATATATATCAAAAGCAACATCTGGACACTCTTTAGTGAGTATTGGTTCTGGCAAATCAGGATAGATCCGTAACTACCATGGAATAGAGGCCATAAAGGCCCTATCTATAAGAACAGCAATTGTCATAACTGGCATGCCTAGACTTAAGATTGGCTTTGGGTATTTTAAAATAGGTTATTCTCGGTCAGCCTGTTGGATTTGACTCCTTTTATTTCCTCTTTTATTTATTCTGAGGCAATTCGTTCAATTGACCACTTGGCTATTTCCTTGGTATAATATTTTATAAGTATACAATTTCAATCCATCATATCTCAGCATTCAAAAATTTATTACATTACAAACTCAACATCTTACCATAATATTTTGGATGTTATTGTATTGGTCAATAAAAATTTATGGAGGTTATAGTTATGAAAACATTAAATTCGAGTCCTGCCTTTACGCCTATTTCAATTGGAAATATAAAACTGAAGAATAGATTAGTCGTTGCGCCTATGGTAACTGTATATTGCGACCAAGATGGAATGGCTACTGAGCGTTTTATTGCTTATCACGAAACAAAAGCAAAAGGCGGTTGGGGGATGATTATTGTCGAAGACTATGCGGTTGATCCATTAGGAAGGGGATTTTGGACTCCAGGCCTATGGAAGGATGAACAGATTGAATCTCATACACAATTAACCGAAAGAGTGCATGATGCGGGCTCTAAGATTGTAGCTCAAATATACCACAGCGGAAGACAAACTACCTCTGCTGTTATCGGAGAACAGCCAGTTTCAGCTTCTCCGTTGCCATGCCCTGTTTTAGGTCAAATTCCTCGTGAATTAACTGTACCGGAAATCAAAAAAATAATTTCCCAATTTGGCGACACTGCTTTACGTGCAAAAAAAGCTGGTTTTGATGGTGTTGAAGTCCATGGAGCACACGGTTATTTAATTGCACAATTTATGTCAAAATATTCAAATAAACGTGGTGATGAGTATGGGGGTTCCCTAGAACATCGCTTGAGATTCCCTTTAGAGATAATTAAAGATATTAGAAAAAAATGTGGTCCTGATTTTATGATAGGTTTCAGAATTTCTGGAGACGATAAAGTTCCCGGTGGGCGAGCAATAGAAGAAACAAAAGCAATAGCAATCAAGCTGGAAAAACAAGGTGTTGATTTAATTCATGTTTCTGCAGGAACATATGAAAGTACATGGGCAATTATACCTCCTATGAATATCAATCCTGGATGGATTGTAGATTATGCTGAAGAGGTAAAAAAAGTTGTTAATATTCCGGTTATGACCGTTGGACGTATTAATGATCCATATTTAGCTGAAAGCATACTATTATCAGGAAAAGCAGATCTAATTGCAATGGCAAGAGCATCTCTTGCTGATCCTGAATTACCAAATAAATTTGCTGATGGCCAATATGAAGACATTAGACACTGTATTGGATGCCAACAGGGTTGTCTGGAGATTTTATTTAAAAATGAACCGATACGCTGCCTTGTTAACCCAATTTTGGGTTACGAGTATTTGAATGAATTTAAAGAAACTGAAAATCCTAAGAAAATAACTGTAGTGGGAGCAGGCCCAGCAGGTCTGGAAGCAGCTAGAACAGCAGCATTAGCCGGCCATAAAGTAACTCTATATGAAAAGAATAACCACTTAGGGGGACAATTTGCTACAGCCGCCATACCACCATCAAAAGGAGATATATCTTCATTTATTTCTTGGATAGGCAATCAAATTAAAAAACTTGGTGTAAACATTAAATTAAACACAGAATACACACCTGCAATATCTGACGAGGAAAAACCTGATCTGGTAATTATCGCTACAGGTGCTATTCCTCTTAGACCGCCAATCTCTGGCATTGACAAGGATAATGTTGTCACCGCTCAAGATGTATTATTAGGCAAAGTAAACACTAAAGATAAAGTCGTAGTTGCTGGTGGCGGCCAGGTTGGATGCGAAACGGCAATATACCTTGCCTCTTTAGGCAAACAGGTAACTATAGTCGAGATGTTGCCCACCATTGCAGGAGATGAAGAATTTACCCGCCGCATATTCTTAATGAAAGCAATTAAAGAAAACAATATAGAGTACTTCACGGATGCGAAAGTTAAAGGAATAAACATAGATTGCGTACAATGTGAAACAAGCCAACAGGAACCTATCGAGATCGAAGCTGCAACTGTTGTTCTGGCCTTGGGTATGGAATCCAATAATGCCCTTGCTAATAAATTAGAAGGAAAGGTAGCGGTGAAGGTTGTTGGAGATGCGGTAAAAGCCAGAGATGCACTTGAAGCGATAAGAGAGGGATTTCTGGCAGCAGTGGAAGCTTAAAATAATTAATATTGAGATCTTAATTTTATAAAGCAGATATAAGAATAAATATCGTCTTAGACAATATCTTTTGCCTTGACGGTATTTATTCTTATAAAATTACAAAATACTCTCTGAAAAAAGCTTTCTTCAAAAACCTTTGTCAAAAAAATTAACTTATGCATTATAAACATAAATAGCACAAACTTATTACAAGCCAATCTCTATATTTTACTTTTTCCCGGTATAAAGATAATTCTTTGACTATCCTGGTTGGCCAGATTATTCATGGATAAGTGTCATTTTTTCGATTATAGCCCCCTTTTCTTTTCTTTGTAAGAAAGATGCCAAAAAGAACTCTATACTCTCCTCTATTTTTTGTCAAATAGCACAAAAAGTAAAAATATAGTTATTGGGATAATCATCAGGACTCATCTGGTTAGGGCTATTGCTACAGATAGTATTAAAATTAGTAGTATCAGACGAATCTGCTCCTCCAATAGAGTATGAATCACCGCTCTCGATATAGAGTCCACCACCGAAGCTTGTTGCCAGGTTATTAACAATCTGGTTATTGGTGATGGTGGCAGAAAAAGAATATAAAAAGACCCCGCCACCGCTAATTGCCTTATTTTGATTAATATTATTGCCTGTAACAACGGGGGAACTATATTCTGAATATATCCCACCTCCCAGGTTTTTTGATTCATTTTCAGTGATAGTATTGCCGGTAATGGTGGGAAAGCTGTGGTATATATTAACTCCACCGCCATAGGTTGTTGCAATATTATTAATAATGATGTTATTGCTAATGATGGGGGAACTGTTTTCTATATTAATTCCACCACCACAGTACGCATTTCCATTCTGGATTGTAAATCCTTTCACAGTTGAGGCATCCTCTCCACTAAATCTAATCACAGAATCTTCATTTTTTCCATCAATGATAGTCGACGCCACAACGGTGGGATCGGAAGGATCCTTACTTTGCAAGGTAATTTCACTGTTGTTGAATTCGATGTTTTCTTTGTAGGTTCCCGGGCAGACAATAATGGTCTCTCCAGAAAAACTAGCATCAATTGCATCCTGTATATAATCATAGTTCGTTCCGGTATCAGCATTGTAAATTTTCCTGGGAATAAAACTGACATGGATTATATAGTCCTGATGGACATTTGTAAAGGTGTATGTACTGGTCGATTCCACCAATATACCGTCAATCAGTATCTCGTAATTCTGATAACATTCATCCGGAGTGATGGTAAAGGTCTGGTTGGTTCCTTCACTAACTAAAACTGCTCCCGAGGGACTGATGCTCCCTCCTGTTCCAGAAGTGGCAGTGATCGTATATTCAGTAGAAACAACCCCATTGCAGCTGACTAAAAAAACGAAAAACAAAATGACCAAAAGATAAGAATAGTCTCGATAATTCTTGCTTATTCCCTTCATTTGAATTGATCTCCTTTCCTTCAAATTGGGAATCAATCACAGTAAGTTCATCACCTCCTTCTTCAAAAGCCATCTCTTTCTATTTGCGAACCAAGATGGTTGGACTTAACATCTTTGTTTTGATTCTGCTTAACTTTTAAGTTCCGTATCATTTTAGAATAGATTTGCTGTTTCTATGAAATTAATGTACTCTTTCATTATTATACAATTAATATAGTACTCTTCAACTTCATGATTTAAAATTTAAGCAAAGCTTTCTCATCTTCAGGAGGCTTCACATAATCTAACGTCCCCTGTATCATTTTTATGTCAAATACGA
>LKUH01000431.1 GCA_001412425.1 Candidatus Cloacimonas sp. SDB | reverse complement strand
CAGAAACAAATAAAAAAGATGGATTAAATGATGAAGGAATATAAAAGAACCATTGCAGGAACCGCCAGTTATCGGGGAGTAGGTTTACATTCTGGTAAAACTTCCACCCTTACCTTTAAACCGGCAAAAAAGGATGAAGGAATTGTTTTTATTCGTACCGATTTAAAAGGAAAGCCTGAGATACCAGCCGATATCGATCATGTAATTGATATTTCCCGGGGCACAACAATTGGTATTAAAGAGGCTACGGTAGCGACTATAGAACACGTTCTGGCAGCCATAAAGGGACTTAATATCGATAATATCAGAATCGAAGTGACCGGTTCAGAAGTTCCTGTTGCAGATGGAAGTGCGATTGTTTTTCTGGAAATGCTGAAAAAATGCGGAATTGTTGAACAGGATTCTGAAAGAGATTATCTTATCCTGGAAGAATCAATACATTTTTCGATGCCGGCTGATAACGTCGATATAGTCATTGTACCGGCAGACAGCCTTAAGGTTACATTTATGGTTGATTATAAACAGAAAGCACTTGGTACCCAGTACACCTGGCTTCCTTCTCTGGCTTGTTTCGAAAAGGAATTCGCTTCTGCTCGAACTTTCTGTTTTCTGCATGAAATAATTGCTTTAAAGGAAGCAGGTTTGATAAAGGGTGGCTCTTTGGAAAATGCCCTTGTCGTTGCTGATCCCAAAACCCCCAAAAAAGAAATTGAAAAACTGAAAAAGATCTTTGGCTATACTGGTGATATTTCTGTAGGTCCAGATGGATTGATCAACAGTTCCACATTAAGATATTATAATGAATTTGTACGGCATAAAGTAGTAGATCTTATCGGGGATATTGCTTTACTGGGAGTTCCGATAAAAGGCCATATTCTGGCAGCAAGATCTGGACATAAAACGAACGTTGAATTAGTAAAAAAATTACGCAAACTGCACAAAAAACAGGAACTGCAGAGAATATATCAGAAGAAGCAGAGTTCTGATGTTGTATTTGATATAACTGCTATCCAGAAGATCCTTCCTCACAGGTATCCTTTCCTGTTGGTAGACAAGATAACGGGATTTGAGGCAGGAGAGCATATCAGCGGAATAAAAAATGTAACTATAAATGAACCA
>LKUH01000430.1 GCA_001412425.1 Candidatus Cloacimonas sp. SDB | reverse complement strand
CATTTGTCCTCCTTAGCTGTACTATGATAATATAATACAACTGGGGGGACATTTGTCACTATTTAAGTAGCAACATTTTTTTCATTAAGGCATCATTGTTTGTCTCCAATTTATAGAAATAAATCCCTGAACTAACTGCTTTATTGTTTGAATCAGTTCCATCCCAAATTACAGAATGATTACCTTTTTCAAAATTACCTTCTAATATCTTTCTGATTTTTTGTCCTTTTATGTTATAAACGGTGATAAAAACATTCGTATCATAAGGTATCGAAAATGAAATTGTAGTTGTTGGATTAAATGGATTAGGATAATTATTATTAAGGATAACTTTCTCGACTATAGGATTATTATCAACCTTAGGATAAAAAGTAAAACCGCTTTCCAGTTCCCTGACTTTTTTCTGGTATTCATCAATATCCCTAGTTTTAATTGTACATTTCTCAGGTAAATTTCTATATCCATTTTCAGCAATTTTCATATAACAATACCCTTCATCAATCATTGCCAATATAATCTCATCTACAATTTCTGAATTATTTATGATATCTTCAAGTCTCTCAATAGCTGAAATATAATCTTCATTCTTAATGTATGATTTTGTGATAATAGTTTCTATGTTTTTATAAAGAGGTGTTGAAGTATTTACAGAAAGGTTTTCCAGGAAATTAATGAAATCATCATAATTCTGATTTGTTAGAGACACTATATGAAACAAATAATATACAGCAGATGAAGCTTCCACTGACAATGGATAATCTTCAATGATCAGTAAAAGTGTAGCCTCAGCCGATAAATAATCTTGATTACTAAAATCATTCATGGCATTTTGTAATAACAATCTTTCCTGTCTTACAGGTGCTTCACCCACCCATGCAGAAGGATTGTCATAAGGGTAAAGATTATCCAAATCTGCTTGACCACCATTAAACACATCTTCTTCGATAACTATACCGTTTAAACCATCCCAATTAAGATTCATAAGGAAATATTGATCAGCTCCTACTCCAAAATTTGTTTCAGTATAGAAGTTTCTTGCAAATTCTAAGTTAAATGTATTGTGCATACCAGCATATTCAGCAAATCCATTATCTTCAAAATTATTGAAGAAATTACCAACACCTATAAATTGTGTAGGATCATAAGCAATCATACCAAATCCTGAATTAAAACTAATGTCATTATTTAAAAACGAAATATCAGGACCATTTAGCTTAACACCTTCACCATTATTAAATGAAAATTTAGAATTTGTTATCGTTGAAATTTGAGATGCTGATCCATACATATAGATACCACCACCATAATTGCCTTCGAACTGAGTACCTCCAATTTCAGCATAAATTATATCAACGGTTGAGTAATAAACACTGATAGGATAAACAAGATTATTATAAATATGACATCCATTATCAATTCCAGGTTCACCATCAATAGTTAAAATATGACCGTCTCTTACTAAGATTTGTCCGGAATTATGAAAATCAGTTTTATAAAGATTTAACTTAGCCTCATCTTCATTACCATTTCCTTCAAAAGATAATTTATTTATATGTTCTATATCACAATTAACAAACCAATATTCATTATCCACTGTATTGATTGGATCAGTAATTAATATACCATCCCATAGTGTTTCTGTACTTGTATACTTGGAGAAAATTATTTCGGGAACATTAGGGTAAGTTATGTAATTTTCATAAGCTTGAATATTCCCTGTTGTAATAAGTCCTCCATCTGTACATTCTATTCGATCACCTGGAATTGGATCTGGATCATAGCTTGTTGAAACTGAACCATAAATCTCAGAACCCCAATCTATAAATAATTTGCTTGGTTTACCAAGAGTATTAATTCCATCAATATTAACACTAGATCTATTAATTAGATTCAAAATCACATTATCATTTCCAGTTATGAAGTTCAATTCTGCACCATCCAGAACATCAATGTTTGAATTATCTAAATTAATTGTACATGAACTTAAATTCAATTTGCTTGTAGCATCCGTTACACTTTGATTATCAATAGTAATAGATGAGTTTATAAAATCTACGGACGTAACAATATTGTCTATTTCAATATTACATTCTGAACCGGATAATATATTCAACTCACAATTTCTGAATTCACCAATATCTACTGTGGAAATATTCAATTCCGATTGATTATCCAAATTAATTTCCGTACCGTATTGGAATTTTGAAATAGCATAAATGTTAAATACGCCATTTACTACAACAATATTGCAATAGTTGAAAGAATTTGTATATAGAGAGATAGTAGTTGTTAAAGTACAAGTGCCATCTATTATAGTATTATTGATTTTATATTCGTTATAACCAATAGCTTGCATACGCAAAATTCCATCCTCTTCTATTATAACTGTATTTGCTTCGAAATAACCATTAGAACTAAAAAGTTCTGTAGTAGTAATGACAGCTTCACCAGTTTCACCATCATCTTGATCATTTACTAAAGCACCTGATACAATTAATTGGGAATCATTAAGAATCTTGATTTGTCCCTCATTATAAAGAGTAACTTCACCTAGCACATTGACATTAGATGAGTCATCAATTGTTAATATCCCACCTGGTTCAATGATTATATTCTCATAAATCTGATAGTCATCATCAATTATTTCATTTTCCCCATACGAAATCGTTAGTGTGCCAATATTTAAGTTTATAATACTTTGATTATCAATGATTATTTCTTCATAAATGATAGGATCTCCTTCAGACAAACGAATACCAAGTGTATAATTTTTATGTTTTAGAATGTCATTAAATGAAGCAGAAAAATAATCTCCCGGTTCTACGGTATCTCTTAAATAAGAATTTAGAAAGATTTTTTCTGCATCAATCGTTTCCAAACCGTGAACATTTACTGTGATATCGGCTTTATCGTAAGTTGGTTGATTTGTGAGATCTTTCATAAATTTCGGATTAGATTTTGCTGAAATCAAAGGTGATGAAGCATCTGGTGAAAAGTCTACATAATGAGATGGCATAAATTCTACCCAAGTCCAAGCATATCCATTCTCATCACACCAAATAAGATTGTTTTTACCCCCGGAAGTTTGATATGGAGCCAATCCACCGTATGTGGATGTGTTATCTAAGGGTTCATGAAAAGAAGCATATTCACCAGTTTCACTGAAATTATTAATAGCAAAAAGCCGAACAAATATTTGATTTGAGCTTGGATCTGCATTGTTGTAGTATTCTTCATTGTTATAAATAACATCATCGTTGTATATAGAGGTTAAACAAGATAAATCCAATTCAGGTTTTTCAAATAAAACAGAATGATTATTAATAGCTTTGAAATTATAATAATCATCATCATAGATATATTCAAATTCAGTTAAATTACCTTGGTCAAGTGGATAAAACAAAGGTTCGTCATAGGTAAAATCATAAACTTCTTTAAGTTTCAAAATATCATTATTATCTGTTAATGCATAAATATTATGTGATCCATCAGTAATTAATGAAGTTCTATAACTTTGATCTCCACAATCTATTTGGATCAATTCATTTTCGTTATCTGGCAACGTTGCGGAAGACGAAGTCAATAACTGTGGAAAATAAAAGATCTCACCATTATTTGCTGCAATATAAACTTGTCCATCTGCATCTACTAAAGGTCTTGAGTGAATTTCGGAATTACTAATAATAAATTCAGTTTGAATGTTCAAGTCTGAATCGACTATGGTAAAATCACCTTTTTTACTAACACATAGATAATTTGTATTAGGTTCATCTTCAAGATCATATGTTATTGGATTAATTAAGTGATCATCAGAATTAAAATCATAAATTAGCTGGATGTAATCATCTTGTGCAAGAGTCGGATTATTAAAATTAGAGATGTCAATTTTAAAAAGGGTATAAATACCAGAGACAAATATATAATCACCTGCTACAATAGGAGTAGCCATATATTCAAATTTACTTGAACTTGGATCTAAATTTCTTTCTTTGATTCTTAAATTAAATGACCATCTAACGCAATTATTATTAGTAAAATCTGAGTCTAAACACATTAATACTCCACTTTTGTTCAAAAGTATTATAGCTTCTTGATTTTCAACTAATACAGGACTAGTCCAAAATCCTGTACCTCCATCAATCCTAGCATTAATTTCTTCTTGGGAATAGATCTTAGCCATATTTTTTGAATCATCATTGTTATATGCATTTCTACCACAATCAGGTAAATCATCACTGTTTATTGACTCAAATGATCCGTCGAAAATGAAGTAATTAGGAGCCTGAAAGTACCAATTTTCACTACCATTTTGAATTTTACTTCTAAATATCCATGCATCAATACCAACTAGATTTTGACTAATCCTATATGGCTGTAATCCGAAAGATGAGATATAAATGTCATTACTGATTCCAGTAACAATTGAAGATACTGCTGGGACATTCCTAATTCTGTCTGGAGCAGGGAATTCATAATAATCTACATCACCTGAACCAGAACCGCACCATAAGTTTGAAGCAACCATAAACAGGATTTGGAAAATGAGAACTTTAATACAAAATCTTTTAGTCATAATTAACCTCCGTATATTTATTTGAAAAACGACACTTAACGTTTTGCGTATGCGGTGTGATTGGAACGAACACGCCAACAAAAACAGACTAAAACCCTGAACCGTCAGGTTCAGGAAAAGAACACTGACAAACCTAAACACCGATACGCCTGTTAGCTCCATAAATCATCAAAACTACTCAAAGAAATGACTATGAATGCTCTCTAGAAATTTAACTTCTTCTCTATTTAATCTTTTTTCCTTTGTACCTTCGTGTGCCCACAAATTGCGATATGAATTAAATCGTGAAATCCATTTTATACTTTTGGAAATACTTCCGAGACCCTCACCAATATCAATTGAAAATATTTTATTAAAACTTTCATACTCATTATTTTCATCTTTATTCTCTGGAATCTTATTGAAATACTTTTTAATAATTGTTTTGTAGTCGTTTATGTTGAACTGCTCAGTCCAATGAACTTCTTTAATTTCAAGACCTTCTTTATAATTACGTTCTTTTTCCTCTTCTGCTCTTTTAAGACATTCTCTTTTAATACTGTTAATTTCAAGCTCCCAATTTTTGCCGAACAATTTCTGCAAATTAATTAGTACATGTTTCTTCATATATTTTTCTATTGAAACACCTAATTTTCTTCCTTGATCTTGCAGTTCTTCATCTTGTCTTTCTTTCCAATCAATTAGTTCTGGAGGATTATATGATGAGAATGAATTGTTTATTATTGATTGAAAAAAACGTAACCATTTTATATCAGCAGTTGAACCTAATAAAGTTAATTGTTTATCTGCGTCTTCTGAAGTGCGCCCTTTGTCCAGACAATTTTTGGTTTAGTATAAGTTAACATTTATCCGACCTTCATATTTTGAATATTCTCATGGAATACAGCATCCGGTGTTTTATATCTCAAGGACTGATGTTTTCTGCGCTGATTGAAGAACAGAAAATAATTATCAATAAAAGTTCGGCATTCTGACATATTATCGTATTCATTCAAATACACTTCTTCATATTTCAATGATCGAAAAGTACGTTCCATAAAAACA
>LKUH01000429.1 GCA_001412425.1 Candidatus Cloacimonas sp. SDB | reverse complement strand
GGATCGGATTTTTTTTCTTTGCCATTTACCTTTAATTCTCTCTACCTTTAATTCTGCTGATCAATTCATCTAAATAAATCACCATTTGTCCAGCCAATAGTCCCAGGCCGAAACTGATAATGTTAGGTCTTATAAAAGACATTATCAATATTGAATATACAAGCAGACAAAAAAGACGTAAATAGGTCCCTTTCACTGCTTTTAATTTTGCCTTTCCAGGAGATGCATCCAAACTGGAATTCACATTATAAGCCAACCAGTAAAGATTGACTGAACTCGCTGTCGCACCCAGTATCCACCCCAGAGCAACCTCGAAAAACATCGGCAAAAACAAGACTGCCGGTATGTTTGTCAAGATAATAATCGTTAGCAGGCGGATCACATATTGTTTATTTTTCATTATCAAAATCATCAGTTTTTTTATAATATCTTCTTAATTGTCTGTGAGCTGACATCATGCCGAGAAAAACACCAAAAACAATTCCCACTATTAAAAGATTATTGTTCGCATGAAAAAGATTATCAAGATATTTGAACACTATCAGCGAAAGGATTATCGATATAATGACACTGAAACCCAGACTGCCGATTAATCCGATATGTTTGAAAAATTCCTTCCTAAGAGGATTTGGGGGTTTCAACATTAGGTTTGGAAATTTCCCTGTTAAGCGGTTTTACAGTACTGCCCATCTTGCTGTTGCCATTAAATATAGCACCAGTATGTACTCTAAGTATTTTTGCTACAATATCTCCGCTCAGGTTTGCGGTTCTGTCCAGTTCAAGACCTTCTTTCACGTTAATGTTACCGATAACCTTACCGGAGATCAAACATTCTTTTGCCTGTATATCTGCTTCTGCTTCTCCGGAAAGCCCGATCGTAACAAATCCGTTGGATTCAATTTTACCTTCAATTTTACCATCGATCCTAACACCCCCCTCAACAAATAAAGTACCCTTTATTCTGCTACCTTTACCAATTATTGTTGAAAGTTCGACTTTTTTGTTTTTTTCCATAATAACCTCTTTTTTACCAGTT
>LKUH01000428.1 GCA_001412425.1 Candidatus Cloacimonas sp. SDB | reverse complement strand
AAAAAATTCAACCAAAGCTGTAACTCCGGGGCAATCTGCCGTATTTTACAGAGGAACTGAGTTATTGGGTGGCGGAATTATTATTTAAAGGCGATGCAAATGATAAAAAAGAAAGTCCATCTTATCGTAGGAGCCAGACCAAATTTTATGAAAATGGCTCCTTTATATAGAGAATTTGCTAAATATTCTGAACAGTTTGAAGTAAAACTAATCCACACCGGGCAGCATTATGATGACAGAATGAGTAAATTTTTCTTCATTGATCTGCTGCTTCCGGAACCTGATGAATATCTGGAAGTCGGATCCGGATCACATGGAGTCCAGACAGCTAGGATAATGGAAAGATACGAGAAAGTTCTGCTGGCAGACAGACCGGATCTGGTTATTGTAGCAGGAGATGTGAACAGTACTATAGCCTGTGCTCTGGATGCTGCCAAACT
This sequence comes from Candidatus Cloacimonas sp. SDB, assembly GCA_001412425.1. Taxonomy (GTDB): domain Bacteria; phylum Cloacimonadota; class Cloacimonadia; order Cloacimonadales; family TCS61; genus SDB. The sequence continues at coordinate 1,499 of LKUH01000428.1, read as the reverse complement.
ACATATTCCCGTGGCTCATCTGGAAGCAGGTTTGCGAAGCTGGGATCGCAGCATGCCGGAGGAACTGAACAGATTGATGACAGACGCAATCTCTGATTATCTGCTTATTCCTTCTAAAGATGCCAGATTCAATCTTTTACAGGAAGGAATTCCTGAAAACAAGATATATTTTGTAGGAAATATAATGATCGACAGTTTAATACAGCACCGCAAAAAAGCTGAAAATTCAAATATTTTAGCAAAATTAGATTTACATAAAGCGGATAACACCAGAGCTGATTTTGTATTGATAACCATGCACAGACCTTCAAATGTAGATAATGAAGATAGTCTTTTAATTCTGCTTAACACCTTTAAACAGCTAAGTGAGAAGATCAGGCTCATCTTCCCTATTCATCCCCGAGCCCGAAAAAATATGAAAAAATATAATCTGGAAAACGATTTTGAATCTATTACTAATTTAATGCTGATAGATCCAATCGGTTATTACGATTTCATGAAACTTCAGATGACAGCGAAATTTGTTGTAACAGATTCAGGTGGAATTCAGGAAGAGACAACTTTTTTTGGAATTCCCTGTTTAACTGTGCGACCCAATACAGAAAGACCAATAACAATTGTGGAAGGTACAAATGAGCTGGTCGGGCTTTCAGCAGAAAAGATCATGGCTGAAAGTGCAAAGATCTTACAGGGTAATTTTAAAATGGGCAGAATTCCCCAATTTTGGGATGGTAGAACAGCAGAACGAATAGTCCAGATATTTATAAATGAATTTGAGAAATAAAAGTTGATCGGAAGAGTTTAAAAGTATCTTTCCTGCAAAAAAAAATAGCCTGTTATCACAACAGGCTATTAAGCAATCTAAAGTAGTCTTAAGAAATAAGATCAGCAAATTTTTCTATGATCTTGTTTTTACTCGCCAGACCTACGATCTGTCCTTCCACATTGCCATCTTTAAATATTAGCAGGGTGGGAATAGACATAACATTATAGTTCGCCGCAATTGAAGGATTTTCATCAATATTTACTTTAACAACATTGATCTTGCCGTCAAATTCCTCAGCTATAGTTTCCAAAATTGGTGCGATAGCTTTGCACGGACCACACCAGGGAGCCCAAAGGTCAACAATAACTGGAAGATCTGATTTTAGAACTTCATTTTCGAAAGCATCATTATTAATTTCTTTCAATCCCATAATCTCCCCTATTCTATAATTGCCAATACATCTGACCTGGATACGATAAGATATTTTTTATCTTCTATATCTACCTCGGTTCCACCGTATTTTCCATAGAGTATTTTATCGCCAACCTTCACCATCTTCTGTAATTCTTCATCTGTGCCAACGGCAATAACTTCACCAATTTGAGGTTTTTCTTTAGCCGTATCGGGGATTATGATTCCACCAACATTTTTCTCTTCCAGTTCTTTTGTTTCGATCACTACACGATCATCAAGCGGTTTTAATTTCATAGTAATCCTCCTCTATTTTTTTTCT
>LKUH01000427.1 GCA_001412425.1 Candidatus Cloacimonas sp. SDB | reverse complement strand
GTCCATTTTTAAAAAAATGGCTGTATTAGAAATTATATTGACATCATAATAAATTATCAAACATTTCTGCTAAAGAAAATTTTACAGGAGGAAGAATGAAATATTTTTCTTTAATTTCCCTTATCATAAGTTTACTTTTTTGCCCAATCTCAGCTGAAGAAGTTAGTTCAGGAAAGATTATCTTGAACGAATATGAACAGGAAGAAACCAGAGAATTAGTAAAGCTCGTTTATGAAGCGGCAGATCTGGTAGAAGAATTTGGAGAAAAAGCTTTTCCGGAATTCAGAGTAGAAAACAGCAAATGGTATTTCGATGATATCTACGTTTTTGTCTGGGGTATGGACGGAATGCGTTATGTCTATCCCAGAGATATTTCAGGGGAAGGGCACAACATGGCCGATCTGCAGGATATAAACGGAAAACCGATTGGTAAAATGATCATAGAAACCGCCAGCCGGGGACAAGGGTGGGTTTTTTACGAATGGACTGTTCCCGGTCAGGAAGAACCGCAATGGAAATCCACATTTATCAAACGGGCAACTACACCTTCCGGCAAAGAATATCTGGTGGGTATAGGACTTTACAATATGCCGGTTGAAAAAAAATTCATCGAAGATATGGTCTTTGCCGCTGCCGATTTGATCAAACAGGTGGGATTAACAGAAGCACAAAAAAGATTCCGAACCAAAGAAGATAAATATATTTTCCAGAACATCTACATATTTCTAAATGATATAGATGGAAATGAGTTGTTCAATCCCGTAACTTCTAAATCAGATAATGAATTTACTCAGGAACAATATGAGAAAGTTACAAATTACTACCAGAATGAGATCAGATCCCAGTTATTGAAGAAACGTCAGGTCTGGATGAGCTATGAATGGCCTGATCCAAAAAACAACAGACTTTCCCGAAAAGATACATTTCTGCATGCCATTTATGTTGATGAAGATCAAATTGTTGTAGGTGCAGGATATTATCCGGAATAATTAAAATTAATACAATAATCTTTATCTCATATCAACTGCTTAAATAGTCCAGTTAATAATAAGAGATAACATAGCGCCAACCCGTAACCGGAGAAGTTCTGTAGACAGCAATTTTGTCTTTCTCGTTCCAGACATAAACCACTTTGCCTTCCTCAGAGCTGATAATTGTCTTTATCGCATTTACCAGGCTTTCGGAAGTCTGTTCCAGAACATTATCCAGTAAATGATCTTTTGTTTCAAGATCAAACATGGTAATTCCACTGGTACTCACAGCATAAAAGTCATATTTTTCGGGTATTACAATCTTTTCTTTCAGAAAATCCCAGAGTTCATCAAGATAGATCGAAGTACCCAGAATTCCCGTTACTGTTTCTTCTTTTAAAATTGGAACTGCAACTACAATGGACTTTTTTCCACTGGTTTTACCCACTATGGGAAACCCGACAACTTCTTTGCCTGCCTGCAGATCAGGGAAGTATTCCCTATTGCTTAAATCAGCATCAACACTGTCTTGCTCCGAAGTAAAATAACTACCGTCGGGAAGTGCATACCAGTAAAGGGCAGGTATCATGTCACTTGTCTCAGCCAGCAATGCTGCCTTGATGAATTCCCAGTCTCCCTTTTGCACTTCGTTCTCAAGAGCGATATTTTTTAATCTCAGCAATTCTGCTGCAAAAATATTATCTACTGTCTGCATTGAATTAAGCAGAATATCTTCTGCTTTTTTTTCTGCCGAAGAACCACACCCTG
>LKUH01000426.1 GCA_001412425.1 Candidatus Cloacimonas sp. SDB | reverse complement strand
TGTTTTTTTCTTTTTTTTCAACTCCCGATAAAGATATACCTATTCCTTCTGATTTAATTTTAAGAACTCTGGTCATCTTTTTTATCATATCTATAAGTTAAGTATATTTATCTTTACAATTTATATAATATGTTATATAATAAATACTATCTAATGTAGGAGGTGGATATGAAATTAAATCTGCTTGCTTTAACTATTATTTTATTAGTTTCAGTTTTTTCCCAAACTCACTTATATCCTTCAATTACTTGGGAAAAGACAGTTATAGATGAAGACAATACAATGACAGGTGGAATTGCAATTGGTAGACCCTATATTGGTATAATTCCATCAAATGATAATTATCTTTATTGTGCAAGTTTAAATATCGATAGAAATTTAGTTGAATATTCCTTTGAAAACAATCAATGGAATAAAAATATTGTTTTATCAGACATGAATTTAGATGGAATAATAATTGCTTCTGGTCGAAATGATAACTATGAAAGAATTTATGCTATTCAAGGTAAAAAAATATATGAAGTGTGGTGTTCCTTTGGAGTTTGGTTTTCAAATCTTATATTTGAAACAACAGATGCACAAATCAATTATCTTATTGTAGGAGATGGACGTAACGATGGAATTAATCGTGTTTATCTCAGTAGTAAAAATCATACAATCTATGAACTAACATTTACTGGTCCTGGGCAAAATGATTGGGACGTTGAAACAATCAATCAGGATATGTATTGTGAGGATATTGGATTAGGAAAAAATGATAGTATCAACAGAATATATGGTGTTGGGGGTAATGATGAATGGACTATATACGAATTAACTTACAACCCGATATATGAGATCTGGGAAAAAGAGGAAGTGTATTCGTATATTTGGGAAACACCTTTTACTTATCCATCAACTTGTTGGGGAGTAAGTATCGGAAAAACAAGAATTGAGGATGACTTATACAGAATATATTATTTAGATGTTGATGGAGATATCAATGAATTATTTTGGAATGGGAATTCATGGGAAAATACTTGTATAAATGTTTTTTCTACTACAGATGAATATGGTTATGGTTTTAGCATTCAACAATGGGGAAAACCATTTGCTTTTGGAGAATTTTGTAACAATGAACCACCAACTAGAATGATCTTTATCAATGGAATTAATTCTTTATATTATTTTATTTATAAATCAGGTAATTGGGAAAGAATTATAATTGAAGAAATTGGATTACCTGCTACTTACATGGATTTAGAATTTGGTTGTGCTCGAAATAGCGGTTATCCTGCTTTATATTCACTGACTTTAGGATATTCTATTACTGAATTTTATCCTGAATAATACAATGAGCATAGCAATGAAAATTAAACTATTTATAGTTTTATTATCAATAATAATAACTTTTCAGTCTATAATTTGTTATCCATATCTTTATGATCGTTCTGCAGTTATTGATTACATTGATTTATGCTGGGATGAATATAACGATAGTTATCAAAATTTTGCAGGAAGTGGAGGAGATTGTGCAAATTTTGTAACTCAATGTTTAATAGCAGGTGGTCGTGATATATATGATCCTCATTTGCATAATGTCTTGACACATCCAGTTTATATGCCAACATTATCTCATACAAGAATTTACTTAATTCCATTTCTTGAAAAAATTGGAGTAAAACAAATTGGGGATACAGCTAATTTACAAGTTGGAGATTTAATTTTTTGGAAATCAGGTAATAGATTTCCACATACTGCTATAATAGTTGAAATTAGTGATTCTATTTACTATGCAGCCCATACAAAGGACTACCGTCGGAAAGGTTTAGCAAATCCTTTAAGTCAAAATTATCACTACTTTCGAATTCTTGATGGATATATTTTTTTCCCCAATTGGAATTCTCAAGGAGTAGGATATTATTATTATATTTTTAATTGGATTGGTCCTCATTTATATGAAGATATTTCTGCAGCTGGCATAAATCCTCAAAATGGTTGTGAATATCGAGGTTTTAATCAATTTACTGTTTCAGGCATTCCTTCTAATTCTAATATTGTCTATACCTATCTTCGTTTTACAGTAAATAGTTGTTGGGGATCAGGTAATTTAGGATTAAACATTAATCACATTACTAATACTGATATCCCAACACCTTATGAATGTGCAGCTCCTCCTTTTTATTTACATGAGGAAGAAATTTCTGTATCTGCAGGTGATACTTTATGGTTCGATCTGAGCAATACAGATGCCCCTTCACACATTATGGAAGCAAATAATGGGAGTAATATGTTTGGTATTGGATTAAGTGAAAATAACGCAGATTTATTAATGTTATACTTTTTTAATGGTAATTATTCAAATTCTAATGAAAGACCTAAAATAAAAATTTTTATTGATAATTTTAATGAAAATATTACTGAACATTATTCTACAACTAGTACAAATAAAACAGGCCAAGATCTGATAGAACCTTTTCTTAATGTTAGTGAAAAATTAATAAGAAATGGTACAGTGATAGAATTTTACAGTGGGAATGATGTAAATGTACAGCTCCAGATATATGATGTGGGAGGGAGATTAATTCGAAACTGGATTTATTCCAGAATTAATAATAATAAGATTTACTGGAATTGCCAAGATAACTTCGGGCAAACGTGCCCTATAGGAGTATATTTTGTTAAACTTTATACTTCTACTGAAATTCTCACTCAAAAAATCGAAATTATTGAATAAAACATTTAAAAAAAAAGTTTAAAATAAATCAACGTTACTATAAATAATAATGCAACTTTTCAAAAACTTTGAAACTTTTGGTTATTATTAATATTCTAGATTATTACAGCAATGTAGATTTTTACAAATACTAATACATATTACATGTTATATTTTTTAATACTATTTTTTTATTTGATAAAAGTTTAACTTTATAAATTAGAAAAGCAAGAAGGTCTTTATTTGGCTAGTGTAAAATAATGTTTGCAATTTGAAAACGAATTCTTCACGTGAAAGTTAACATATTTTTTTTGAATAC